>CAYZXP010000100.1:0-11290 GCA_964482415.1 uncultured Bifidobacterium sp.
GGCGGCACGAACGGCGGCTTCTTCATGAAGAACGCAATCCAGTACACCAGCCCGAACATCGCTGGCTGGCAGCTGTACGCAATGACCACCACCAAGAACGGTGCTGATCAGGGCGCGCTGGCTCCGCAAAACCCGGCAGACAAGTACACCTCGCTGGCCCTGAACGGCTCGGTCGTCGGCGTCAACCTGTGGCTGGCTACGCAAGACAACAAGGATGCATTCCGTTCGTACACCATCGGCGCTTCGTACCCGCTGACCGACGAGCTGAACATCTCGGCCAACTACATCAACCACAAGGACAAGATCAACGATCTGACGACCAAGTCGTACGCTATCGGCGCATCGTACAAAGTCGCTCCGGCGATCACCCTGGTTGCTCAGTACGCACGTAACAACCTGGACGACGCACAGTCCATGTACAACCTGGGTGCCAGCTACGCTCTGTCGAAGCGCACTTCGGCTTACGTGACCTACGTTCGTGCCAACAACGGCGCGATCTCGTCGCTGGCTGATCGTGGCTCGTACACCAACGACGGTTCTGTCACCGACAGCAACCGCAACATCGTTGTGGGCGTGACCCACTCGTTCTAATGCTTCGCCGGTCTTGTACCGGCTTGCATGGAAACGATGTACCTGAAAGCCGCTCTTCGGAGCGGCTTTTTTTTGCCTGTCGTCACGGCATCCCTCTGGCGGCCAAGACGCAAGCGTTCAACGCAACACCGCGGGCCATTGATGCCTTTTCCACCAACGCCGGCATCGCGCCTCGGACTGGTCAGGGGAAGGGAAAATGCCGCGAATACGAAAAATTTGACAATCACCTGACCCCGTCATTCGCCGGGATGTCGATTGGAGAGCCGGGAGCCTTGGAAACTTCATCCCGACGCAAAGCGAAGCGGAAAAATTTCAGCGTGCATGCGCTCTGCCGGCTGAACAGCATCAGGCCTGCGCCGGCATGGCGACATTACCGGGCCTGAGCATCGAATTCGGTGTCTCAGCCTTCATCCGACCGGGCGGATGGGGGTCTTGGCGATGCGTCGCCTATTGCTCCGTCAGCGCGACAGGAAGCGCCCTTCGTCGGCCCTCAGCGTCTGAACGGCAGTGGACTGGAAGTCGGCAGAAATCGGCCGGCGCATGTCTTGCCAGTCGTAATGCCGGCGAACCGTGCGCTCCAGTACCGTGCCGTCGACCAGATAGGCGTCCGACATGTAAGAGGCGATCAGCGTGGCTCGCCTTTCCGGCAGCGCGAACAGGTCGCTGCCGTGGCTGTACTCTTCCGCCGGCGAAGTGCAACCCAGCGCATGCCGCATCAGGGTCGGCACCACATCCTGGTGCAGCGACATTCTCTTTTCCGTGGCGCCAAGCGCCTGCCCCGGTGCACGCACGACCAAGGGCGTCTGCGTCTGCCAGCGGCTGAAGTTGCTGCCATGTCCCCAGTAGCCGAGTCCGTTCTCGTTGAACTCCTCGGCATGGTCGCCGAGGATCAGGACCCAGGTGTTCTTCAGCCGTCCCCGCCGCCCCGCCTCGGCCAGCGCCTTGCCGACCAGCGCATCGAGATAATGGAGGCTGTTGAAGTAATCGTTCTTGTAAGGGACGCTGTCCGCGTTCCGGTCCAGCGCGTAGCCGCCCTCGACCGCCGGCAACGGCTTGAAGCGCGCGTACTCGGCCGGGTAGTTGTAAGGCGAATGCGACGAAGTCAGGAACAGGAAATCAAAGCGCGGCCGCGCGGGCGCATCGGCGCCGAGCGTGCCGATATAGCGATCAACCAGTTTGTCATCCGGCAGGCGATCGATGTAATCGGCATCCGCAATATCCGAAAAGAACAGCCGGCGCAGCGAGAAGCCGTCCAGGTTACTGGACGTGAATACGCGGGTGCGGTATCCCTGTGCCGCCAGCGTCTGGGTGAACATGCTCGGGTGATTTCCGGCCGCCGCACGCAACAGCGGGAAGTAATTCGGATGCAGGCCGAACATCAATCCGAACAAGCCGGGCACGGTTGCGGCACCGCTCGACACATGCTTGTCGAAACGCGTGCCTTGCGTCGCGAAGCGCGCTATGTTCGGCGTCACCTGCGGATTCATCGCATCCGCCTGCCAGCTTTCCAGCACGATCATCAGGATTGACGGCGGCTCCTTGGCACGCGTGCATTGCGGCGACGCGAGCGGATAATGGAGTACGCCACGTTCGGGGGCCGCTGACTGCCTGGCCTTGCCGTATGCCGCCGGAAACACGCCCGGCCACCAGCGACTGATCGCCGCAGCCTTCTTCGTGTATTCGACCGGATGATAGAGCGGCAGGAAAGGACTGTAGCGGGTGATCTCGTCACGCGCAAAGTGCGCGGCCCAGATATGGATCGTCGAGTTGACCGCCAGCGCCACCGGCATCAGCAGCAAGCCGCCGGCAATCCATGGCCAGTGACGGCGTCCGCCTGACCGGCGGCTCGCAAACAGCCACCAGACGACGGCGAGCAGCAGCAGCGCCGCCGCAGCGGCAACCACCAGCACGAACACCGGCACGCCCATGCCGCGGAAGTCGTTGACGAACATGTCCACCATCAGCCAGTCGAGGTGGAATCGGTACAGGTTGAAGAGCGCCACGTCGATGGCGAGATACAGCAGCCAGGCCCAGCCCAGTACTGGCCACAGCCAGCGGGTCGCACGAAACAGGCTCAGCGGCAGCAGCAGCAGGCCGGCCAGCAACAGCAGCGTGCCGTAATACCCGACCACGCTCCACTGGTAGACGAGCGGCAGCGTGTCGCCGGCGGCCGGCGCGTCCTTGAGGAAAAGCCCGACGGCCACCGCGGTCAACAGGCAGAGGTAGAACGTCAGCTTCAGGTGGCTGCCGACGTGCTCCCGGAAAGACAACTTCATTGGCGCATGCAAGTCACTTCGGCCCGTACTGCATTTCACCGTTGCCGAACGACCAGTTTTCCTTGTCCACTTCCACGAGGCTGATGAACACATCTTCCTTGCGCACCTTCAGTTCGGCGTGCAGGTCATCGGCGATGCGGCGGTAAAACTTCTTTTTCAGTTCGGTCGTGCGTCCCGCATTCAGCGTGACCTGAATGAAAACGATCCCCTGAGAATACTCGATGCCCAGATAGCTCGTCGGAATGTTCAGTTCGGTCGCTTCGTGCGCGGTGACGATCTGGAACTTGTCATCGGCCGGCACATTGATTTCCGTGGTCATCGCGCGGTACACGATGTCGCCGACGGCGCGTCCGAAGCCAGCGGGGTGGCCGGGGCCGATATCGATCCTGACGAGAGGCATAGCAGTCCTTTTAACGGTCAATTTGGAAGGCGGCAAGGATACCCGAAAAGCCGCAAGTCAATACCCCAGATCAAGGAACTTGAACATCGTCCTGCCTATAATGGCAAGATCGAATCAATAACACTCCCGGGAGAGCGCCATGAAAAAACTTTCACTGCTGATCGCCGCCGCCGGCCTGGCCTGCGCCGTGCTGGCTCACGCCGAAGACACAACGGCTCAGCCGGCTGCGACCCCGTCGGGCCAGAGCGCCGCCAACACGTCTTCGATGGCCGACCTGCCGGCCATCAAGGCGGAAGCCGAGCGTATCGCTGCGCTGATGGAAAGGCTGGCCAAGGAATCCGATCCGGCAGAACGCCGCCGCATCATGGCCGAGGTGACCTGCGCGCAGTAAGCGGCGCCGCGCGGTTCGTCCGGGCCGCGCCATCCCTTCTTCAACGACCTGCCCGCGCGTCGCCGGCAGGTCGCTCTGCGTCCTTCAGGGCGCGCCGTTCAGGATCCATTTCGCCAGCAGCTTCGCCTCATCCGGCTCGAGTGCGCCGTTGGCCGGATGCATGCCGTCGCCCCAACGTCCGCTGCTGCCTTCGCGAATGCGCGTTGCCACTTCGGCTTCGGCCTTCTTGCCCTTGTAACGCTTCGCAATATCCTTCAGCGCCGGGCCGACCAATGTGTCAGTCGCGCTATGACAGGCGGTGCATCCGCTGCCGCCAAACAGCGCCTGCGCGGCTTCGACCTCGTTCGCGTCCATCTTCGCGTGTGCCATCGAAGCTGCCGCCACCAACGCCAGGCCTGCGGCCACCATTTTTCCCATTGTCATGCCTGCTCCTCCTCAAGTTGTAATCTCTGGAACGATTCTGGCGCTTACCTGCCGGAAAAACTTGTGACCAGATCAAATTTCCGGCGATTCCCCCCCTCCGGCGAACGCCCGGGCGCACTTCCTGCTCTGCTGCCGGCATGGTCCTCCCAAGTCCTGATGCACTGATCCGTTTTCACGACGCGCGGTTACGCGGTCGAGGCCAGCTGCCCCGGCCGGCGAGCGACGAGCTGGCGGTGGCCATCGCCGACAACCATCGCTGGAACGAGCTGCTGTGGCTGACCGAAGACCAGGCGCGCCGGACGGATGTCCCCGACCGCCACATCGTGCGTGCAAAGCGGGCTATCGACCGTTACAACCAGCGGCGCAATGACGCAGTCGAGCGCATCGATGACGCGCTGCTGCAAGAGCTGGCCGGCATCGGGCGCGGTCCGGCCGCGCGGCTGCACAGCGAAACTGCCGGCGCCATGATTGACCGGCTGTCCATACTGGCACTGAAGATTTTCCATATGCACGCGCAAACGACGCGGCGCGACACCGACGCTAGACATCTTTCCGCCTGCAGCGAGAAATTACATGCGCTGCGGGCGCAGCGCGACGATCTTGCCGCTTGCCTCGGCCAGTTGCTGCGCGACGCCGAATCCGGCGCCGCCTATTTCAAGCCCTACCGGCAGTTCAAGATGTACAACGATCCGAGCCTGAATCCCTGGCTGGCGGCGAGCGGCACAACGCCGCGTCCTGCAACAGGCGGCGCGCCGCCGCCATGACTTGCCTGACTCTGGTCGCATCCACATCCAGCACGCAACGATGGCGCCTGTGGTCCTGCGGCGCCCAGCGTGCCCGCGCATCCTTGCGAAAGACCACGACGCTGGGCAGGCGCAACGCGGCGGCCAGATGGGAAGCGCCCGTGTCGTTGCACACCAGCAGGCGGGCGCGATCCATCAGCGCAGCCATCGCGCCGATCGACAAAGGCAGCGCGGCGTTGAGCGCGCGGTGCCGCATCTGTCGCGCCACCTGCTGCGCGAGCTCATGCTCGGCAGCCGAGCCAGTCAGCACCACCTGCAGGCCGAAGGCGGCCGACAGATAGTCACCCACCTCGGCAAACGCCGCCGCGGGCCAGCGTCGCGCCGGATCGCGCGCACCGGCGTGCATGCACGCATACGCGCGCCCGCCGAGCACGGCTGGCATGCCTGCCGCGCGCAGTTCGTCATCATCGGCAGCGCGCAGCGGAAATGCGAGCCGGCGATCCCCTGTGTTCAGGCCGAGCGCTCGCATCAGCGCCAGCAAACGTTCGCTCTCATGGCCATGTTCCGGATAAGGATGGAAGCCGGCGCTGTCCACGGACGGTGCGCGCGCGAAACCGGCCATCTGTTGCGCACCGAATTCGCGAACAATCGCGTTGCTCGCTTCACCGCTGCCATGCAACTGGATCGCAAGGCCGGCACGGCGCGCGCGCAGGCGCAGGCGCAAGGCCGGCCAGCCCTCCGGATCGCTGGCCGGCTCCGGCAATAGCGGATGACCGGGGAACGCAATGAACTCATCGACCAGCGTATCGAAGCGGTGTGCAAACTGGATGGCCCAGGGCAAGCCGACCAGCACGATGCGCGCCCGCGGCAAGCCGGCCCGCAGCGCGCGCAGCGCCGGCACCGCGCACAGCATGTCGCCGAGCTGCAAGGCGCGGAACACCAGAACCTCATGCACATCGCCCGTCTGCATGGCAGCACTCCCGGCGTCGGTGGCAATCATCGTTTGGATGCACGTGCATCGCGGACGTTGCCGGGTACGCCGGTTTGAAAACGCCGGCGCTTGCGGCATCATGGAAGTGTTCTTCACTTCAGACGGCCCTGACGCCGCACATCACGTTTCCGCCGATGACCTCACGACGCCTGATCCTCTTCGCCGGCCATGCCGGCACCGGCAAGACCACCCTGGCAAAGCGCGCGATCCCGCTGCTGGCCGCCCGCGGCGGCCGCGACTTCTTTTTCCTCGACAAGGACACCGCCTACGGCGCATTCAGCTCCCACATCATGGGCTTGCTGACCGGCGATCCGGACGACCGCGACAGCCCGACCTATCTGCAGCACCTGCGCGACCGCGAATATTCGGGATTGCTCGACATCACGCGCGAGAACCTCGAGCTCGGCATGCAGGCCTTGCTGGTCGGTCCGTTCACGCGCGAGATCATGGCCGGCAAGTTTTTCCGTCCGACAGAACTCGGATTGCCTGCGGATACCGTCTGCCGCATCGCCTGGATCGACCTGTCGAGCGCGGAAGCGAAGCGCCGTATCGAGGCGAGGAATGACGCGCGCGACCGCTGGAAGATCGCGCACTGGGATGACTACATGAAACGCCGCGTCGAACCGCCGCAGCATCCGGGGCTGAAGCGTTTCGACAACGGCACGTTCGACGCGCAGGCCTTCGATGAGCTGATCGATTTCCTGCTGAGCTAGTCAGTCCAGCGCCTGGTAAACCAGCGTCTTGATCATGCGGCGATAGGACTGCCGGATAGCGCCCGGCGTCTGCGCCATCATCACGCCGATCAGCTGCTCCTTCGGGTCGACCCAGAAGAAGGTGCCGCCGACGCCGCCCCAGGCGAAATCGCCCTCGGAGCCATGCACGCCGGCGAGACCTGCCCCCTGCCGCACCATGAAGCCGAGGCCGAAGGTATAACCCTGCACGCCCATCAGCACTTCACCCGGCTGCACCGGCGTTGCGACCTTCGGGCCGAGATGATCCGAAGTCATCAGCGCCACCGTCGAGCGCGACAGGTAGCGACGACCGTCCAGCGTGCCGCCGTTGAGCAGCATCTGGCAGAAGCGCAGGTAATCATCGGCCGTGCTTGAAATGCCGGCGCCGCCGGATTCATTGCCGGTCGGCCGCGTGATGTCCAGCACTTGCATCGCCGGACCGCCCGTCACCGGATCGATCTTCAGCGGCTCGGCGATGCGCGACGCCTTTGACGCGGGCACGACGAACTGCGTGTCTTTCATGCCCAGCGGCGCCAGCAGCTTCTCGTCGAGCAGCACGCCCAGCGACTTGCCCGACACGCGCTCGAGCACGCGCCCGAGCAGGTCGGTCGACAGGCTGTAGTCAAAGGTCGTGCCCGGCTGCCAGACCAGCGGCGCGCGCGCGAACGCATCGACCTGCTGCTCCGGCGCCAGCGCCAGTGCCTGCATCGGCACCTTCGGCGAGAACAGCCCGACTTCCGCATAGGCGCTACGTACGCTGTCGAAGCGCGTGAATTCGCCGTAGGTCAGGCCGGAGGTGTGCCGCAGCAGGTCCTGCACCGTAATCTGCCGCTTCGCTGGCTCACGTGCGCTGTTCGGATCGGCCGGATTCGACAGCACCTGCATGGACGCGAATTGCGGGAAGAACTTCGACATCGGGTCGGTCAGCTGCAGCCGCCCTTCCTCGACCAGCATCATCGTCAGCACCGACACCAGCGGCTTGGTCATCGAATAAGCACGGAAGATCGCGTCGCGCGCGAGCGGCTTGCCGGCATCCTTGTCCTGCCAGCCGATCGCGTCCGCATGCACGATCGCTCCCTTGCGCGCGACCAGCACCACCGCGCCGGGCATCCGGTTCGCATCGACTTCGGTGCGCAGCGCGTAGGAAATGCGCGACAGCCGTTCGGCTGACAGGCCCCGCTGCTCTGGCGGCGCGACCGGCAGTTCGGCTGCCATCGAAGGCAGCGCTTGCGACAGTGCCAGCGCGAGCAGGCAAGTCCGGAAAATTTTCATTCTTGTCTCCTGTGATTGTCGTTCTTTTGTTCGCCGGATGAAGCGGAAGCGGCGCGATCCGGCCCGCGCCTGTCGCCCGCTCAGCCGCGCGCGCGCAGCCAGGCCTGGCGCAGCTTCACGCCGGCCGCAGGCTTGTCCTTCGTCTGCAGGCGAAGCTGCGGCGCCGACTCCGGCTGCAGCACCGCGCGAAAGCTCATCAGCTCGTCGCGGCGGAAGGCATGCACCGTCACCGCATCACCGCGCCGGTAGCGCTGCAGCAGCGCGTCAAGATTCGACGCAGTCACGCGCAAGCCATCGATCGCCACCAGCGCATCACCGGCCGACAGTCCGGCGCGATGCGCAGCCCCGCCTTCATGCACCGATGCCAGCCGGCAGTCGCCGCCGTCCTTCTTCGTGCGCACGTCCAGCGAGAGCTTCGCGCCCGCCTGCTCATTGTCAACGCCAATGCCGAACGCGGCGAACGCCTCGGCCAGCGGCAGGTCGCGTGTACCTCGCACCGCGAGGTCGAACACGGACTTGAGCTTCAGCCCGGTCACCTCGTCGAACAGCGCCTCGATGCCGGCCTCGCTCACGCCGACGCCTTCGCCGGACGCATAGAAGTCGCGACCGTGGCGGCGCCAGAGCGCGCGCATCACGTCGTCGAGCGAGCGTGCGCCCTTTGTCTGGCTGCGGATCGTCAGGTCCAGCAGCAACGCCACCAGTGAGCCTTTCGTGTAATAGCTGACGATCGCATTCGGCGCGTTCTCGTCCTGCCGGTAATACTTGGTCCACGCATCGAAACTCGACTCGGCAACGCTCTGCTTCAGCCGGCCGCTGCCGCGCAGCACGCCGTTCATTGTCTTCGCCAGCAGGCCAAGGTAGGCATCCTGGCCGATCAGGCCGGCACGCAGCAGAATGAGGTCATCGTAGTAACTGGTAAAACCCTCGAACAGCCACAGCAGCGGCGTGTAATTTTCCTGCGCGAGGTCATACGGCGCGAACACGTCCGGCTTGATGCGCTTCACGTTCCAGGTGTGGAAATACTCATGGCTGCACAGGCCGAGGAAGCCACGATAGCCTTCGCTCATCGCCGCTTGCCCCTTCACCGGCAGGTCAGCACGCGAGCAGATCAGCGCGGTCGATGCACGGTGCTCGAGCCCGCCGTAACCGTCGCCGACGACCATCGTCAGGAACACATAGCGATCCATCGGCGCGCGTTTCGTCGCCGGCTCGAACAGCGCGATCTGTGCCTCGCAAATCTTTTTCAGGTCGGCCGCGAGGCGCGCGCTGTCGAGGTTGGGCACGCGGCCCGTGATGGCCATCTCATGCGGTACGCCGTGCGCGTCGAAACGGATCAGCTCGAATTCGCCCATCTCGACCGGATGGTCGATCAGCTCATCGTAATCCTGCGCGACATACGTGCCGAAACGATGCCGGCGCGCCTTCAGCTCGGGCAGCGAGGTTGCCACGCGCCAGCCCTTGTACGCTTCATCCTCGGGCGGCCTTATGTCGACGACATGCGGCATGGCCTCCTGTCCGTGAACGCGCAGGAATACGCTGGTGCCGTTGAAGAATCCATGCGTCTGGTCGAGATGCGCGGCGCGCACCGACAGGTCCCACGCATAAACCTGGCAGACGATCATCAGCGGACCTTCGCATCGCGCCGCGCGCCAGGTGTGCTTGTCCAGCTTCGCCATGCGCAGCTTGCGGCCGCCGGACTCGGCGCGGATCTGCACGATGTTGCGTGCAAACTCGCGAATCATGTAGCTGCCCGGAATCCATGCGGGCAGCGAGACGACCTGCCCGTCGGGATCCGGATGCGCAATCGTCAGCGTCACCTCGAACAGGTGCAGGCCGGGATCATGCGGTTGAATGGTGTAGACGAGGGGTACGGGAGCGGCGCGTCGGGAGGTCATGGGAATGGCGAACTGTATCGTTGGCTTCACGAACAGCAGTGTACGGCAGATGCGGTGGCCGGGGCGGCCACCGCGATCGGACCCGCTGGCCTGCGGTCAGGCCAACGGAATCAGGCGTTGACGTTGACGACCAGCCGCCCGCGCACTCCGCCGGCAAGGATCTTCGGCGCCCACGCCAGGGCATCGGCCAGCGCAATCTCCTGCGTGATGTGCTCCAGCGTGTCGGACTTCATCTCCGTGGCGAGGTTGGACCACGCATCGATCCGCCGCGCACGCGGCGCCATCACGCTGTCGACGCCGATCAGCTTCACGCCGCGCAGGATGAACGGCGCGACCGTCGCCGGAAAGTCCATGCCCTGTGCAAGGCCGCAGGCCGCCACCGTACCGCCGTAGCGTACCTGCGCGACCGCATTGGCCAGCGTATGCGAGCCGACCGAATCCACCACGCCGGCCCAGCGCTCCTTCTGCATCGGCTTGCCCGGCGCCGACAGTTCGGCACGGTCGATGATCTCGGCCGCGCCGAGCGACTTGAGGTAATCGGACTCGGCCAGCTTGCCGGTTGACGCGACCACCCGATAGCCACGCGCGGCAAGGATCGCGACGGCGACGCTGCCGACGCCGCCGGACGCGCCGGTGACGAGCACTTCACCATGTTCAGGCTTCACGCCCTGCTCGGCCAGCGCCATCGCGCACAGCATCGCGGTATAGCCTGCGGTGCCGATCGCCATCGCGGTACGCGACGACATGTCATGCGGCATTGGCACCAGCCAGTCACCTTTGAGTCGCGCACGCTCGGCAAGGCAGCCCATGTGGGACTCGCCCACGCCCCAGCCATTCAGCAGGAAACGATCGCCCGCCTTCCAGTCAGGGTGCGATGACGCCAGCACTGTGCCGGCGCCGTCGATGCCAGGCACCATCGGCCACTTGCGCACCACCGGCGATTTGCCGGTGATGGCCAGGCCATCCTTGTAATTGAGCGTCGAATAATCGACCGCGACGGTCACGTCGCCATCGGCAGGCAACTGTGCGTCGTCGATTCGGGTGAGTTCTGCACGTGTGGAACCGTCCTCGTTCCGGTTGAGCAGAATGGCTCGGAACATCGCTGATCTCCTGTTGTTATTGGAATGCAGTTCCCGACCGCAGCCAGCGACTTTCGGTCGGGAAGATCAGGAGATGGTAGCGGATTTGCAGGCCAGGATTTCCTGGCCGAACGGGTATTTCAGATGAACTTATTTCACCGATGCGAGCTTGGATTCAAGCGTCTTCACATCAATGGCACCAGGAATGCGCGAGCCATCGGTGAACATGATCGTCGGCGTGCCGGTCACGCGATATTTCTTGCCCAGTTCGACCACCTTGTCGATCGCCGCCGACGAGCAGGATTCCGGTGCCTGCGGCGGCGCCTTGCCGTCTAGCATCCAGTCATCCCATGCCTTCGCGCGATCGGCCGCACACCAGAGGTTGCGCGATTTTTTCTGCGAGTCTTCGCCCAGCACCGGATAGATGAACGTGTAGACCGTGATGTCCTTGACGTCCACCAGCGACTTGCGGAAGCGCTTGCAATAGCCGCAGTTCGG
>CAYZXP010000101.1:0-5213 GCA_964482415.1 uncultured Bifidobacterium sp.
GCAGCGCTTCGGCCTTCTGCACGCAGGCCAGCAGCGGCACCTTGCCGTTGTCGTCATAGTAGACGCCGACGCCGAGGTTGGTCTTCTCGGGGTTCTGGTCGGCGTTGAAGGCTTCGGTGATACCAAGAATGGGGTCGCGCGGAGCCATCTGGATGGCGGCGAACAGGGGGGCGGAGAGCGGAGCGTTCATCGTGATAGTATGAAAAGTTACTAACGTTTGCTGCTGAGATTGATGGTTTCGCAAGGCGCGCAATACGCCACGGAAAACCAGCGAAAAGTTCGCTGAAAACAGCAAGTTTGCGAAACCCCGCATTTTACCAAAGGTCAAATCCGATGGCTGAGTTATCCGATGTCCAGTCCGCACTGGACGAAACCAAGTTCGTGACCTTCCCAGATTCGCCTTTCCGACTGTACCAACCGTTCCCTCCGGCCGGTGACCAGCCTGCGGCCATCGCCAAGCTGGTCGAGGGTATTGAGGACGGCCTGTCGTTCCAGACGCTGCTGGGCGTGACCGGCTCGGGCAAGACCTACACGATGGCGAACGTCATCGCGCGTCTCGGCCGTCCGGCCATCGTGTTCGCGCCGAACAAGACGCTGGCCGCCCAGCTGTACAGCGAATTCCGCGACTTTTTCCCGCAGAACGCGGTTGAGTACTTCGTCAGTTACTACGACTACTACCAGCCGGAAGCGTATGTGCCGCAGCGCGACCTGTTCATCGAGAAGGACTCCGCGATCAACGAGCACATCGAGCAGATGCGCCTGTCCTGCACGAAGTCGCTGATGGAGCGGCGCGACGTGGTGATCGTCGCCACCGTGTCGGCGATCTACGGTATCGGTAACCCGAACGAATACCACCAGATGATCCTGACGCTGCGCGCCAAGGATCGGGTCTCGCAGCGCGACATCATCGCGCGGCTGATCCAGATGCAGTACACGCGCAACGAGATGGATTTCGACCGCGGCACCTTCCGTGTGCGCGGCGACACCATCGACATCTTCCCGGCTGAGCACGCGGAACTGGCAGTGCGCGTTGACCTGTTCGACGATGAGATCGACAGCATCCAGCTGTTCGATCCGCTGACGGGCCGCGTGCGCCAGAAGATCCCGCGCTTCACCGTCTACCCGGGCTCGCACTACGTGACGCCGCGCTCGACCGTGCTGCGTGCGATCGAGACCATCAAGGAAGAGCTGCGTGACCGGCTGGAGTGGTTCCGGCAGCAGGGCAAACTGGTGGAAGAACAGCGACTTGAGCAGCGCACCCGCTTCGACCTTGAGATGATGGCCGAGATCGGCTTCACCAAGGGCATCGAAAACTATTCGCGCCACCTGTCCGGCGCGAAGCCGGGCGAGCCGCCGCCGACGCTGGTCGATTACCTGCCGAAGGACGCATTGATGTTCCTCGACGAGTCGCACGTGCTGACCGGCCAGCTGAACGGCATGTACAACGGCGACCGTGCGCGCAAGCAGAACCTGGTGGATTACGGCTTCCGCCTGCCGTCCGCGATGGACAACCGGCCGCTGCGCTTTGACGAGTTCGAGTCGAAGATGCGGCAGACGGTGTTCGTGTCGGCGACGCCGGCCGACTATGAAAAGCAGCATTCGGGGCAAGTGGTCGAGCAGGTGGTGCGCCCGACCGGCCTGGTCGATCCGGTCATCATCATCCGACCGGCGAGCACGCAGGTGGATGACCTGATGCAGGAAATCCGGCTGCGGGTAGAGAAGAACGAGCGCGTGCTGGTGACTACGCTGACCAAGCGGATGGCCGAGCAGCTGACCGAATTCCTTAGTGATAACGGCGCGGCGGTTCGCTACCTGCACAGCGATATCGACACCGTCGAGCGGGTGGAGATCATCCGCGACCTGCGCCTCGGTACGTTTGACGTGCTGGTCGGCATCAACCTGCTGCGCGAGGGCCTCGATATTCCCGAGGTGTCGCTGGTCGCCATCCTCGATGCGGACAAGGAAGGCTTCCTGCGTTCCGAGCGCAGCCTGATCCAGACCATCGGCCGGGCCGCGCGGAACCTGAACGGTACCGCCATCTTGTATGCGGACAAGGTTACCGACTCAATGCGTCGCGCGATCGACGAGACCGAGCGCCGGCGGACAAAGCAGATTGCGTTCAACGAAGCGAACAATATCGTGCCGGTCGGCGTGAAGAAGCAGATCCGCGAAATGATCGATGGCGTCTACAAGATCGATGACGCGCGTGAAGAGCTGATGGCCGCGCAGGAGCAGGCGAAGTTCGAGGCGATGAGCGAAAAGCAGGTAGCGAAGGAAATCAAGCGCCTCGAGAAGCTGATGATGGATCACTCGAAGAATCTCGAGTTCGAGAAGGCCGCGCAGGTGCGCGACCAGCTGCATTTGCTCAAGGAGCAGCTGTTCGGCGCGCCGGGTGCGGACAACGTGGTGTCCATCAGCGGGAAATGACAAAACGGGCGCAAGCCCGTTTTTTCACGCCATGAAAAAAGCGCGGGATTGTCCCCGCGCTTTTTGTTTGCCGGTGCCAGATGTACCGTTATGCGTCGCCCTCCTGTCCGGCCGGCGGGATGTCGATGGAAGTGGAGTCCAGTTCGTCCCCGCTGACGACGCTCGACTCACTCGACGCCTGCCCCCGTGACAGGGCGTTGCTTGCCTTGACACCCTGATCGCGCATCGTGACCGACGCGCTGCCCATGCTGCTGGGAGAGGCCTTGTGCACGGTGGGCGCCGAGTGGGCTGGCGCGGGAACGGTGGTGGTATTCACGATGTTCCTGATCCGCGCTCGCTCAAGGAGGTACATGCGCACCATGCCGGCGGCTGAGCAGATGCCGACCAACCCGGCAAGGCCGAAGCCCAGGAACTTGCCGTAGGCGTCCCAGGCGCTTTGCTTGCTTTCCGGCTCTTCCGACCTTTCGATCGGCTTTCTGTTGCTGACGCGAACGTAACGGAACCCGTCTGTTTCGCCCTTGCTCTTGCGCCATGCGAGGTAATCATCCAGCTGAGTCTGGTTCAGGTAGATGCGCATCGCTTTCGTTTGATTCAGTGACTCGTCAATCTGGCGGAACATGCCTTCCCGCGTGGTGGCTGGCTCTGGGCAGTCGATGTGCGTGCTGAATGTGCATGAACCCTGAATGCTGTTTTCATCCCACAGCCGGGTGATGTTGCGGTAGTCCAGGATTTTCTTCGGCCAGTCGAAATACGCGGGATTGTCAAAAAGCGTGTTGCCGATTTGCTCGTCAACGCAGGTGACGAACACGGGCACATCGCTGAGGCAAGTGCACCGCGGATCACCACCACCGATCAGATCGCAGGACATGATGAAATTTTGTTCGATGATGGCCTTGTACTCGTCGACATAGCGTGCCTTGCACTCGGGGTGAGGCCAAAGGTACTCGGTCCTGTTGCAGTTGGCTGCGCGCTTCGTGTTTGCGTGCACACGCGGAGTTGCTGCCAGCGGCAGGTCATTCTCGAACCGTTCAGGGCGCTGCGTCGCATCCGCTGCCCTCTGCACCATGCGCGGGGCTTGCGCTTCGGGCGCGGTGCTGCCTCCGGCCTTGCGAGCCCGGCTCTGTGCTACGGCTTCGCTCCATAGCGGGCCGAACAAGCGGCGCATTTCGGCATCCTGTGCCAGCTTCGCAGCGGCCGGGCTGCCGGCCTCGGGCGTGGCCAGCGCCGATGGCACGGAAGGGTCATAGGGGAGTGTCGATGGCAGGGCGCCGGGCACGAGCGGCGGCGGGGCGTAGGCAGTGGGCGTACCCATGGTTCGATCCTTTCGATGCGGTGGCGGATGGCACGGCGCCTGGCAGAGGCCGGCGCCGTGCCGGAGCGGGGGTTATGCGTCGTCTTCGAGGCCTGCCGGCGGTATGTCGATGGCGACGGCCGACGTGCCGACGCCGGTGGCGTCATCGCTGGAGCTGGTGCCGGAGCTGGCGGGGACCGCATGCATTGGCGTCGCTGCCGCAGACGAGGGGGCTGGCTGCGATCCGGCACCGGTGTGCGAGATGGTCGCCGAGGCGCTGGCCATGCTGCTCGGGGACGCGGTATGCACGCTGGCACCAGTCGGGGCGAAACCCGTACCGAGCTGGCCGCCAGGGATGGCTGTCGTCGTCGAGGGCGTCCCTTGCGCCGGGCTGCATCGACGGTTCAGGTACATCGCTCCGGCTCCGCCGATGGCCAGCACCAATGCACTCACGGAAGCGAAGAAAGCCATGACGACACCATTGCCGTTGGTGCTGCTGCCGGAGTTCGGCGGCACGGCAACGCCGGTTGCCGGGCTGGGTTGTTCCGGCTTGTCCCGGACCAGGATGAACCTGAAATCTTTCGCGGTGCCGTTGGCCTTGCGCCAGTCAAGATAGGCATCCAGCTGGGTCTGGTTCAGGTAGGTCCGCGTGCCCACATGGGTTTGCAGCGCATCGTCAATCTGGTGGTTGATCTCTTCCGGGGTGGTGGCCGGTTCCGGACAATCGATTTTCCACCACAGCGCACAAGACCCCTTGTTCGGGCTTTCTTCCCACAGGCTGCTGATGTTCCGGTAGTCGAGAATCTGCTTGGGCCAGTTGAAGGGATCGTAAAAGGTATTTTCGAGATACGGGTCGCTGCACACGATGAATTCCGGCAGCTGTTCGATGCAGGTGGTATTCGGGTCGCCGCCGCCGACCAGCTGGTAGGACAAGGGCGCGAAACTTTCCATGACCTCCTGATATTCGGCGAAGGTGCGGTCGCTGCAGTCCACGGGTACCCCGTCCCGCTGGGTGCCAGCCGCCGCGCGGGCCAGCCTTCCCGGAGTGCGCGGATCGAAGAGCGGCAACGCATGGTCGATCCACTCCGTTCTGTCCTGTGACTCGCGCGGCTGCTGGACCATCTTCGGCTCGTTGTTCAACGATTCGGCAGCTTGCTTGCGCGCTTCAGCCTTCATCTCGTTCGATTGCGCACGCGCGGCGCGCCACAGGTCGGGAAACTCCTTGCGCATCTCAAGATCGAGCAGCTGTTTGTCCGAGTAGGCGGGATGGCTGCCGGTCGTGTGCTGCGCGTTCGCGTCACGCAGCAGTGGCGGGACAGACGGCGGCAGCGGGGCCGGGACGTATTGCGGAGCGATGGCGGGGGTGGTCATGTCGGTTTCCTTTCTGTGGCAGGCTCGGCAGGGCGGGTGAAAAGCGGTCAGCTGTCCGAGCTGCTGCTGTCGTTGCTGCGGCTTTTGCCGGTGGTGCCGGTGGTACCCGAGCCTGAATCCGAGC
>CAYZXP010000101.1:5313-11265 GCA_964482415.1 uncultured Bifidobacterium sp.
CCGAGCCTGAATCCGAGCTGCTGAAATCGCCGAGGTAGGTGCTGCCGGAATCGGAGTCCTCGATGACGATCGAACTTTCTTCCGCGTAGTCTTCGGTGGTGTTTTTCGCGGAGGACCTGGCGGGAATCACGGGCGGTGCCAGCGGCTGGCGTGATCGCAGATTCCACAGGACGCCGACCGCCGACTTGCACTTTTCCCAGCCCGCACGTACGCGGCGTGCGACAGCGCCCGGACAGGGTTTGATGGCGCTCCGGGATAACCAGCAGCAGTAGGAAGACAGGATAAGAAGGAAGCCGCCTGCTCCGCCGATGAGCCCGTACACGACGTCAATGTCGGGACGGATGGCCAGCGCAGTCGTCCCCTTGATGCGGCTTTCCCGCGCCCATCGCTCGATCACGGGGCCATCGACGAAGACGGCGCCGGGGGCTTTGCCTTGTGCGCGGTTGTCGCTGAAAAACTTGTCGATCTGCGCGACCTGGTCGCCGGCAGAAAAGGTCGTGCAGGACGCCGGCTGATAGGGCTTGATGTGTTCGCATTCGCTACCGGTCGCCATGACCGGCACCGCGTCGCGGTTGCGCGGAGGCGCCGAGTGCATGAACGGAAAGGGCGCCGCGATGGACACGGCATGCAGCCGGCTGGCGGCGGCATGGAAGCCCTCGGGGATGAAGGTGCGCAGCGCGTTGTCGATCAGGACAGGGTAAGTGAACGGCTCGGCTGCTTCATTCGGCCGGGGGCCCGTCCAGTCGAGGTGAACATCGTTGCGCGACGTGCACTGGTTGTCACTGCAGGTGTGGCGGCTGAGTTCGTTGTAGAAGGACTGCAGGTTGGCCGCGTCCTGATAGATGAGCGTGCTGGTGGTGGTGTACAGGTGCTGCCACTGCGACGCCGGTGGCTGCCACGGCGATTCGTCCTGTTCGCTTCCGACAGCGCGCCGCGACTGGCCGCCGGATTGCGGCCCGGCCGGCTCGGGGATGGGGCCCCACGGCAGCTCGAGATCCATGCGCTCGCGGGCCAGCATCCGCGGTTCTTCCTTTTCGCGGAGCTTGTTCGCGTCGACGTCCGGATTGTCTCCGACCGTTTGCAGGTAGCGTTCGACCAATTGCTGCCGGCTCATAGGCGTGCGCCGGGTGTTCACGATGTCGGGCAAGGGCGCGTTGGCGCCGCCGGGAGACAGGGAGGCGGCGCCTTCCTTGATTCTTTGCTCGAGAGCCGAAAATTGGGCTTGCATGGATGGGGTTCCTCAGGAGATCCGGGGGGCGAAGGCACCCGCCTGAGTAGGTCATCGCGATGCACGGTTCCGTTTGGCGTTCATGCTGTTTGCAATCGAACGAGCCAGCAGGATGGCGCGCTACAATCCGGCTTTTCCACGCAGCCAGCCAATGATTCCTTCCCTGTTCACAGAAGCCGTTGACCGCACGTCCCCGTCCTGGCGTCCGGTGCTGTTGCGCGGCTTGCAAGCGATGGCGGAAGCTGACCCGGCCTATTTGCCAGCGCTTGCGCACGACGTTTTCCTGCCGACGCAGGGCCGCATCTTTGCGGCATTCGAACAGCCGCTCGAGGCGGTCCGCTATGTGCTGGTCGGTGAGGGACCGTATCCGCGCGAGCAGAGCGCAACCGGCGTCTGCTTCATGGATGGGGCGGTGGATGCGCTGTGGTCCGAGTCCGGCCTGTCGAAACCGGTCAATCGCGCGACCTCGCTGCGTAATTTCATGAAGATGCTGATGGTGGCCGACGGCCTGCTGATGCCGGACGCCACCGGCGGTGAATCGGTGGCGGCGGTCGCGCAGCGCGCGCGGGCGGCAGACTCCACCTTCATCCAGACCCTGCCCGAGCTGCAGGACAAGCTGCATGCGCAAGGCTTCCTGCTGCTGAACGCCGCGCTGGTGTTCCGCCCGCATGTGCCGCCGCTGAAAGAGGCACGGGCATGGCGCCCCTTGCTGGAGGCGGTGCTGGAAGCATTGACAAGTCGGGCAGGGCTGCCGGCACCGACATTAATTCTCTGGGGAAAAATTGCCGGCTGGATGGATGGCTTGCCGGCATTCGCACATTTCCCGCGGGCGATTGCTGAACACCCTTACAATATCTCTTTTATCAATAACAAGAACATGCAGTCGTTGTTCGGCCCGATGCACTTGCTGCGCGCTGCCTGACGTTGCAGCTGCCGAAATTCGACCCAAAGTTCCCAATAACCTGAATACCTGACAATTCCAGTAGGATTTGGTATACTCGACCAAAATATTCGGGAATCCCGGACATCGAGGACCACAGTCCATCCATTACTGGAGTCTGCCCATGCGTCTCACAACCAAAGGCCGTTTTGCCGTGACTGCCATGATCGACCTGGCCATGCGCCAGCATCAGGGGCCGGTTACGCTGGCCGGCATCAGCCAGCGGCAGGAGATTTCGCTGTCGTACCTGGAGCAATTGTTCGGCAAGCTGCGCCGCCACGAGATCGTGGAATCGGTGCGCGGTCCGGGCGGCGGCTACAACCTCGCGCGGCGCGCGGAAGACATCACGGTGGCGGACATCATCATCGCCGTCGATGAACCGCTCGATGCGACGCAGTGCGGCGGCAAGGGTAATTGCCACAGCGAAGGCGATTCGCACGGCACACGCTGCATGACGCACGACCTCTGGGCAACGCTGAACGCCAAGATGGTCGATTATCTCGATTCGGTATCGCTGAAAGACCTGGTCGATCAGCAGAAACAGAAAATCACGGAGCAGAAGCCGGTGGTGGTGGTGCAGCAGCGCCAGCAGCAGATGGCTTGAGAAAGAACAGGAGTCCAGACACATGAACGCACCTTTGTCCAAGTCCGTAATGGACACCCTGCGGGCGCCGCATTTCCCGATCTACCTCGACTATTCGGCGACCACGCCGGTCGATCCGCGCGTCGCGGACAAGATGATTCCCTACCTGCGCGAGCAGTTCGGCAACCCGGCTTCCCGCAGCCACATGTACGGCTGGGAAGCGGAAAAAGCGGTTGAGGAAGCGCGCGCGCACGTCGCTGCGCTGGTCAACGCCGATCCGCGCGAGATCATCTGGACCTCCGGCGCGACCGAGGGCAACAACCTCGCGCTGAAGGGCGCCGCACACTTTTACAAGACCAAGGGCAAGCACATCATCACGGTGAAGACCGAGCACAAGGCCGTGCTCGACACCGTGCGCGAACTGGAGCGCCAGGGCTTCGAGGCGACTTACCTCGAGCCGGGTCCGGACGGCCTGATCACGCTGGCCCAGCTCGAAGCGGCGATCCGTCCGGACACCATCCTGGTGTCGGTCATGTGGGTCAACAACGAGATCGGCGTGATCCAGCCGATCGAGCAGATCGGCGAACTGTGCCGCAGCAAGGGCATCATTTTCCATTCGGACGCTGCGCAGGCGACCGGCAAGACCCCGATCGACCTCGAGAAGGTCAAGGTCGACCTGGTGACCTTCACCGCGCACAAGACCTATGGCCCGAAGGGCATCGGCGCGCTGTACGTGCGCCGCAAGCCGCGCGTGCGCATTGAAGCGCAGATGCACGGCGGCGGCCATGAGCGCGGTCTGCGCTCGGGCACGCTGCCCACGCACCAGATCGTCGGCATGGGCGAGGCTTTCCGCATCGCGAAAGAAGAGATGGACACCGAGATCCCGCGCATCAAGGCGCTGCGCGATCGTCTGGTAAAGGGGCTGTCGGAAATCGAAGAGGTCTACGTCAACGGCGATCTCGAGCATCGCGTTCCGCACAACCTGAACGTCAGCTTCAACTACGTCGAGGGCGAGTCGCTGATCATGGCGATCAAGGACATCGCGGTGTCTTCGGGCTCCGCCTGCACGTCGGCCAGCCTGGAACCGTCGTACGTGCTGCGCGCGCTCGGCCGCAGCGACGAGCTGGCGCACAGCTCGATCCGTTTCACCTTCGGCCGCTTCACGACCGAGGACGACGTGGACTTCGCCATCAACCTGCTGAAGCAGAAGGTCGGCAAGCTGCGTGAACTGTCGCCGCTGTGGGAGATGTACAAGGACGGCGTCGACCTGAATTCCATCCAGTGGGCTGCCCACTGAACTGACAGAAGATACCGAGCATCACGAGGAAGATTAAGGAGCACTGACATGGCTTACTCAGAAAAAGTACTCGACCATTACGAAAACCCGCGCAACGTCGGCTCGTTCGACAAGGGTGACGGCACCGTCGGCACCGGCATGGTCGGCGCGCCGGCCTGCGGCGACGTCATGAAGCTGCAGATCAAGGTCGGCGCCGGCGGCGTGATCGAAGACGCGAAGTTCAAGACCTACGGCTGCGGCTCGGCGATTGCGTCGTCGTCGCTGGTGACCGAGTGGGTCAAAGGCAAGACGCTGGACGAGGCGCTTTCGATCAAGAACACGCAGATCGCCGAAGAACTGGCGCTGCCGCCGGTGAAGATCCACTGCTCGATCCTTGCCGAAGACGCGATCAAGGCGGCCGTGGCCGACTACAAGGCGCGTCACGCCGACGAACAGCCGGTGGCCTGAGGCCGTCGGCAAGGACGACGAGGACGACAGCCATTCAAGGCAAGGACGCTGGACCCCGGCGCAGGCCGGGATGCAGCGTCGTGAACTTCGAACAGGAATACAGATGGCAATTACCCTGACCGAAAAGGCGGCAAAGCACGTGTCCCGCTACATCGAGAAGCGCGGCAAGGGCATTGGCCTGCGCTTCGGCGTGCGCACCACCGGTTGCTCGGGCATGGCGTACAAGCTCGAGTATGTCGATGAAGCGTCGAACGACGACGAAGTGTTCGAGTCGCACGGCATCAAGGTTTTCGTCGACCCGAAAAGCCTGCCCTACATCGACGGCACCGAGCTCGACTTCGCACGCGAAGGGCTGAATGAAGGCTTCAGGTTCAGCAATCCGAACGTGAAGGACGAATGCGGCTGCGGCGAGAGCTTCCGCATCTGACGCCGCGCGCTGCCGTCTGACGAGCCTGTTGCTGGACGACAGGCTTTTGTTTTTAAAGAACGATGGAAAACCATTTCGCGCTGTTCCAGTTGCCCCAGACGTTCGCGATCGATGCCGCGCAGCTTGACGCGGCCTACCGCGAACTGCAGGCCCGCGTGCATCCGGACCGCTTCGTCGCCGCCACCGATGCCGAGAAGCGGGTGGCGATGCAGTGGGCGACGCGCGCGAACGAGGCCTACCAGACGCTGAAGAACCCGCTGAAGCGCGCCGGTTACCTGTGCGAGCTGAACGGCGTGGATCTCGGCATCGAATCGAACACCGCGATGCCGGCGGCTTTCCTGATGCAGCAGATGGAGTGGCGCGAGGCGCTCGAAGACGCGCGCCACGCAAAAGATTTTGCCGCACTGGAGACGCTGGACGCCGACCTGCGTGCCGAGCGCCGCCGCCAGATCGACGAGATCGGCGCGCTGCTCGACGGCGGCCGCCATGACGAGGCCGGCGGCCGCGTGCGGCAGCTGATGTTCGTGGAAAAATTCGGCGAGGAAATCGAGCGCGCCTTCGAGGCGCTCGAAGCATAAGACAGAACACAAGCCCATGGCCCTGCTGCAGATTTCAGAACCCGGGATGTCGACTGCGCCGCACCAGCACCGGCTGGCGGTGGGCATCGACCTCGGCACCACCAATTCACTGGTCGCGACGGTCCGTCACGGCATTCCCGAAGTGCTCGACGACGGCGAAGGCCGTTTGCTGCTGCCGTCCGTCGTGCGCTACCTGCCGAACGGCCACGCCAACATCGGCTATCGCGCGCAGGCGGCGCAGACCACCGACCCGAAGAACACCATCATTTCGGTCAAGCGCTTCATGGGGCGCGGGCTGAAGGACATCGCGTACGCGGAAAACCTGCCGTACGACTTCGTCGATGCGCCCGGCATGGTGCAGCTGAAGACCGTCGCCGGCGTGAAGAGCCCGGTCGAAGTGTCGGCCGAGATCCTGGCCACGCTGCGCCAGCGCGCCGAAGATGCGCTGGGCG
>CAYZXP010000102.1:0-4387 GCA_964482415.1 uncultured Bifidobacterium sp.
GGCGGCTTCTTCGGCGCCGGCATGGGCATCCTGACGCTGGCCGCGCTGTCGATCCAGGGCTTCGAGGACATCCAGGAAATCAACGCGCTGAAGAACCTGACGTCGGCAATGAACTACACGGTCGCGGCGCTGACTTTCGTGGTTGCCGGCGCGATCAGCTGGCCGCACACGCTGGTGGCGCTGGTGACGGCCGCGATCGGCGGCTATGTCGGCGCGGCGCTGGCGCGCAAGCTGCCGGCCAAGTGGCTGAAGCGCCTCGTGATCGCGGTGGGTGCGGTCCTGACCGTCATCTACTTCATCAAGACCTACTGAACGCCGGGCGCCGGCGGGCCCGGTTTCCGGATCAGCTGATCACGCAGTGATTGCGCTTGCGCCCACGCGGTTCAGTAAGGTCCGACAGGCGGACGTCACGGGTCGCGCGCCGCGGCACGACGGCGGGTTCGTCGAATTCGATGTCACCTCCGCTTGCGGACGAGTCCGGGTCATCATCGCCGTCACTGGACGCGACGAGGACGTCGCTGTCTGACGAAGCTTCATCCGCCGATTCGTTCGGCCGTGGCAGCAACGCATCAACCGGCCCCTTGCCGACAGAGCGCATGACTTTATGCACGGCCGGCTGATCCGGCTGCTCGTCGGACAAAAACTCGAGATACAAACCGGCTTCCTCGAAATCGGTTCGCTCGTCCGCCGTGACCAGCGCGTCGACCGAGCCGCCACTGGTGAAAAACTTGTCGCAGCCGACGACGACCGTCACGCGCGACTGTCCGTCCGCCTGTCTTTTTTCCAGTGCGGCGGCCAGCGCGACCAGCTGTTCGCGGGAGGGCAGCACGCTGCAATCAAACATCACCAGTTTCAGGTGACAGAAGCTGCTGCAACGATCAGTCAGCGCCTGCAGCATGATGTCCGGATCATGCAAATCACCGAAGCAAAAGCGGCTGACATGGCCCGAACCGCAGGCAATGTCCAGCACGGCCCCCAGCTCCACCGGATTGACGGACAGATCCACGCCCCATTGCATTTCGAATGCCGTCGTCCGGCCGCTCCGTGCAATGCGGCTGAACAGTTCGGCCATGCCTTTCAGGCTCGCAAGAATCCCGCCCGAATTGATGTAGACATCCAGGCTGAGGCAGACATCCGGCGGCAAGGCGCCGGCGATCCTGAGGATCATGTGATCGCCTTGCTTGTCCCGGCTCGTCGACAGTCGCAGCGACGTACCCTCGTAGCGGCGAAATCCATCCAGCCAGTCGATGCCGGGTGCCGCATGGGGCGGTTTGCCATCGACGACCAGCGACATGCGCAGGACATCGCCTGTGGTGCTCAGGAGCCTCAGCGCGTTATTCAGTTCGCTGACGTCGCTGGTCCTCACCGTCCGCGAAATCTGCGCCAGTCCGCCGAGGTAAGTCCGCGTCCACGCCACGGCGCGCGCATGCACCAGCACGGCCCTGGCGTCCTGGTACCAGGGGCCGGCGCGGAACGCCTGTCCGGCCTGCAGGAAACGTTTCGAGGTCAGCGCCAGCTGCACCGAGCCGGTATCGCGCATCAGCCAGTACATCACCTGCACGCTCACATCGTCTGGCAGGTCGGTCCACCGATCGTAAGGACGCTGGCTGACACTTGGCGCGTTCGGGGCAATGCTTGCCCGGGCCGATGTTGCGGTAGAGGTGTCGGATGCGCCAGCGACTGTGGGGCGGCCGTTGGCGGCGAACTGGGCTCTCATGGGGAAGACTCCGGGACAGGAAGGAAAAATCTCTGTACGGCGCGGACGTGCACCGCAAAAGAACGCGTGTTCGGAACCGGAAGCGGCGCGGAGTTCAGCGGCCTCCCCGGCGAGCGTGCTGCCGACCTATTCCTCATCATCCGAAGAATCGGTCCAGCCCGTGCTGTCGCTGCTCCCCACGATCACATCGCTGTCCGGCGAAGGATCGATCTCAAGCACCGGCGGCTGCGGCGGCAACTCGCGCATCGGCTCGCCTTTGACGGAGGCACACACCTTCTCGGTGCCCCGAGGGTTGCCCAGGCCCGATTCCACGCACTCAAGGTACAGGCCTGCGCGCTCGAAGCGGGCGCGCTCGTCACCTGAAAACACCGGCGTCCCGTCCCGGTCCTGATCCCGCACCTTGTCGCAGCCAATGACGACCGTCAGCCGCGGCTGTCCCGCTGACGCCCGCCGCGCCAAAGCATCGGTCAGCGCCTCGATCTGCGCGCCGGAAGGCGGGTTTTTGCAAGTCAGCATGACCAGTTTCAGATCACGAAAACTTTCACACCGATCGCTCAACGCGCGCAGCATGGCATCCGGATCTGCGACCTGACCGAATTTGAAAAAGCAGACCATGCCAGGGCCGCAGGCCACATCCAGCACCGCCCCCAGTTCATCAGGCTGGGGCGACAAGTCCGTATGCGACTCCAGGTCGAACGCCGTCGCCCGGCCGGTGGCCGCAATGCGACTGATCAGGTCAGGAACGCCGGCATGTTTGATGCGCCCCCAGCTCACCGGGGCGAATACGACGCACACGCAGACAGTCGGCGGCAAGGCCTGCGCAATCCTGACGATCTGCTCTCCGCTGTCCTTGCGCACCCCCTTCACCAGCGACAGCGCGCTACCGCGGAAATGGCGTAACGCATCCGGAAGGACCTCGTCCGCGGCAAAATTCAGCGGGTGCTCGATGTTCAGAAGGTTGGCCATGCCCTGATGGCCCTCACCCATCAACGCCAGCGCGGCGTTCAGTTCATCCCGGCTTTTCGGAACGGTAACGGTTGGGGAGTGGCCGAGGAGACCGACGTACGCGCGCGTCCACGCCGTCGCGCTGTCACGCATCAGCGCCGACTGCGCGTCCCCATACCAGGGACCGGCGCGAAAGCTCTCCCCCGCTTGCGCAAAGTGCTTCGAGGTCAGCGCAAAGGACGCCGCCCACCGGGCAGTGCCCGCGCCCAGCATTGTCCAGTACATCACCTGCACGGCGACATCGGCAGGCAGGTCGGCCCATCGGTCATAAGGCTGCTGGCTGACCTGCGGCACAACGGCGGCGGAGGTATCCGATGACAATGCTGCGTTGGCGCTGTTCGGGGCTGCAGCGATGGCAGGAAAGCCGGGGCTGACGGTCTGGGCTTGCATGGCGAGGACTCCGGGACGGGAAGCGGGGTAAGTCGGCGCGATTCGGGCGGCGCCGCACAAAGGCCACCGTTCGGAACGGCGGTCTGGAATGAGTTCAGTCCGGATTTCAGGCGACAAGGTCGTGTGCCGCAGGCCAGCGACCCGACAAAGCCGGCCGTTATTCCGCCTTTGCGCCGGGCGGCGCGACCCATGCGTCAATCGTGCCGCCCTCCAGCGAGCGCAGCACTTTCCGAACGGACGGATGCGTGGCCGGTTCGTTATCCAGCATCGCGAAAACCAGGCCGGCGGCCTCGAACCGCGCATATTCGTCGGCGGAGAACAGGCCCGTCGCCGGCGGATTTTGGCTGCGCAATTCATCGCAGCTGATGACCACGGTGACCCGGGACCGACCTGCCTGCTGCCGCCGCTCGAGCGCGTCGGCCAGTGACGCGAGCAGCTCGCGGGCGGGCGGCTCGGCACAACCGAACATCACCAGCTTGAGGTGACTGAAGCGGTCGCAGCGATCGCCCAGCGACTTCAGCATCACGTTAGGGTTTTCCAGATTGCCGAATCCGAAAAAGACAATCCTGCCCGGGCCGCAGGCGATATCCAGCACGGACGACAGCAGATCAGGCGCGGCCGTCAGGTCCAGCGCCCATTTCAGGTCGAATGCCGTGGCCCGGCCGGTGAGGGCGACACGCCGGATCACGCCGGCGACGATATCCTCGCGGGTGAACTGCAGGAAGGTCCTCGCGATGAACTCGACACGCAGGCATACCTCCGCCGGCAAGGCCCGCGCGATCTCGACGACGTGGTCGCCGGAAACCTCGCTCGCGCCGGCGAGCAAGGACAGCGACGCGCCCCGGTAGCGGCGGAATCCTTCCAGCTGCGTATCGTTCAGCGCCGCCTTCAGTTTGGACTCGATGTCCAGCAACTGGCCGGCGTGCGCGCTGGTGCTGCCGAGGTCGGCCAGCGCAATGTTCAGTTCATTGATGTCCTTCGGCGACCGAACGCTCGTCTGGTTTCCGGTCCCGTTCAGGTACTGAGCGACCCAGCTTACGGTGCGACCATGCATCACCACCGACTGCGCATCGCGGTACCAGGCGCCTGCACGAAAGCCCTGCCCGGCCAGCGCAAAGTGCTTCGAGGTCAGTGCGAGCGATGCGGCCCAACGCGATGATCCGCTGCCCAGCAGCGTCCAGTACATGACCTGCACGACCACGTCGACGGGCAGATCGCCCCAGCGGTCGGAGGCATGCTGGCTGAGTGTTGGCGTGACGGCCGGCGGATTGGCCG
>CAYZXP010000102.1:4487-11223 GCA_964482415.1 uncultured Bifidobacterium sp.
TGCGACAGCGATGACGGGAAGACCGGTGACGGCGGACTGGGCTTGCATGGCGGGGGCTCCGGGCGGGAAGGAAAACATGGCCTTGCGGCGCTCGGCGCCGCACGAAGGCCCCCGTTCGGAACGGCAGGCGTCCCGGAGTTCAGGCGAATCCGCCCGGGTTCAGCGTACCTCGACGACGATGGACTTGCGCATCTTCTCGCCGTACGAGCGATGTGCGCCGTCGGCGAACTGCATGGTCAGACGGTGCCGGCCGGGCGGCAGCGTGATCTCGGTCTCGGTCTGGCCCTTGCCGAAATGGCGGTGGCTGTCGTTCATCGGGATGACTTCGCCCTGCGGAATGTCCGCGGTGTCGATCAGCAGATGATGGTGGCCGGTGCCTTCGTTCGTGTCGCCGGCCGGCGCGACCTTCATGCCGTCGACGGCGAATTTCACCTTGAAGGTCGCCGGAACGGTCGCACCGTCTTTCGGTTCAACGAAGTCCACCGACTGTGCGAAAGCGACTGATGCAAATGCCAGCAGGCAGGCCGACAGGGCCAGGCTCTTTTTCATGATGCGCGCTCCTTGTGTGCTGATGTTGTTGACGTTGTACGCAGCGATGATAGCAAGGCTGCCGCAGCCCCGCAGCGTCGCCCTGCAAAGGTACGGGCACCGGGCAGGTTGTGTAAAATCCGGGCTGCCCGACGGGACGCCGCGCCGGCGTCCGCAGGCCTGCCGCCTCCCATGCCATGGACAACGACTACATCATTCCGCTGATTGTCACGCTGATCGCCGCGATGATCATCGGCGCCATCTACCTGTTCATGCTGCTGCTGCGCGACGCAAGGTCAGATGCGAAATCCGACAGCGAAAAGCAGGGCTAGCGGACGGCATTCTCCCGCATTGCACCCGCTTCACGATCCCCCTGAACGGCCCTGCGCAGCGCGCAAAAAAAAAGCCCGCGCAATGCGCGGGCGAGGCCTGATTTTCTGCACAGAAGAACAGGGAGGAGACTAGCCGACAATGTACCGCCGGCCAGCCTCGCCCGCTCCCCGGAACAGCCGGGTATTTCCTGTCCAATTCGCACCCAGCGGTCCGCCTTGCCGGACACGGACAAAAAAAAAGCCCGCGATCGCTCGCGGGCCCCGGTCCGTCATGCGGCGCGCTTACTTGCCGCGCAGGCCGTCGAACACCTCGGCGAATCCCGGCTGGTTGTGGTGCGAGATCACGCCGCGCGCGGCCTCGATCACCAGCGGCACCGGATGACCGCGCAGCGTATTGACGATCATCTCGTTGATGACCTTGAAGACCTGCCCGTCCTCGTCGATGATCTGGCCGAGGCGGTTGGCCACCGGATCAAAGAAGCCATACGCAACGAACACCCCGAGGAAGGTGCCGACCAGCGCCGAACCGATCAGGCCGCCCAGCACCGGCGGCGGCTGGTCGATCGCGCCCATGGTCTTCACCACGCCCAGCACGCAGGCGACGATGCCCAGCGCCGGCAGCGCGCCGGCGATCGACTGCAGCGTGCCCTGCAGCTTCAGTTCGTCATGATGGTGGGTCTTGATCGCGTTCTTCATCACGTCGTCCACCGCATCCGGGTCGAGGTTGCCCTGCGCGATCACGACCAGCCGCAGCGTGTCGCAGATCATGTGCACGATCGCATGGTCCTTCGCCAGCTTCGGGTATTCGGCAAAGATCGCCGACGAATCCGGGTTCTCGACATGCGCCTCGAGCGCGACCGCACCCTCTTTCTTCATCACGTTCAGCAACTTGCCGACCAGCAGGATCAGGTCAAGGTAGTCAGAGCCCTTGTAGGTCGGTCCCTTGATGCATTTCACGATGCCGCCGAGTGCACCCTTGAAAATGCCGATGCTGTTGCCGATCAGTGCGCCGCCGATCGCAGATCCGACGATGATGAAGCCCTCGATCGGCGCAGCCTTGATGATCGGCGCCATTTTGCCGCCTGCCATGATGTAGCCGCCAAAAACGCAGCCAAACACGACCGCCAGTCCCACGAAAAAAAACATCTGCCTCTCCTTGTGCACACCGGGCCGACCCGGACGCGTGCTGTCGATAGGGGTATCGGCACGAGCGCTGCAAATTCAAGCCGCGCGCGCTGAAAACGCGTTTCCCGAGCGTATTATTGCAATTGTGGAACAAAGCACCGGATAACGCCACCTTTGGCAACATTTCCCCGTGCAGGCCATGCCCGCGACGCGGGCTTCAGCGCAGCAGCAGGCACCAGAGGCCGACGCAGTCGCCGCTGAACCACTGGATGGCGAAGTCGAGCAGTGCGCCGGCCAGCATGGCCGGCAGGCCGAGCCAGAGCAGCACACGCAGCCAGCCGGCGGCCGTCAGGCGCGGCTTGCCGAGGTCATGCCCGCGGATGCGGGCGGCACGGGATGGGCGGGCTGCAGGCTGGGTCATGGGCGGCCGATTATAAAGCCCGGAACGAACAACGGAGCGCATGCGACGGCATCGCCGCGCAGCCCGAAATGAAACCGAACGACTTGCAAATTCTCTGGAACCAGACCGCGCGCGATCGCTGGGACGCCGCGCATGCGTCACTCGGCGCGGCGCTGCAGCAGGCATGGGCGTATGGCGACAGCCTGCGCACGCCGAAGGTCGGCGTGCAGCGCGCTGAGGTACGGCTCGGCGGGCACACGGTGGCGCTTGCGCAGTTCGTCTGCCGCCGCTACGGCGGGCTGCTCGGCGTCGCGCTGTGCACGCGCGGGCCGCTGTGGACGGCGGACATGGATGCGGACGCGCAGGTACGCATCTTCCGCGAACTGAAGCGAACACTGCCGCTGCCGCGTCCCCGCGTGGTTCTTTTCTCGCCCGGCGTCGAGGATCCGCAGCATCCCGGGCTGGCCGGCCTGACGCGCGTGCTGACCGGCTATTCGACGGTGATCATCGATATCGGCAAACCGGAGGACGCGCTGCGCGCCGCGCTGCATCCGTACTGGCGCAACCGGCTGGCCGCGGCCGAACGATCAGGACTGGCGGTGTCGGAAGCCGGACTCAGCCCGCAGCACACGCGCCGGATACTGGACGAGGAAATGGCGCAGCGCCGCCGCAAGGGTTTCTACGCATTGCCGGTGGCCTTCATCGACAACTACATCGGCGCGCATGCCGACCCGCAGAATGCGGCGCTGATCCTGCAGGCCAGCCGGGGCAAGGACGTGGTGGCCGCAATGCTGTTCCTGCGGCACGGCAGCGCGGCCACCTACCAGCTCGGCTGGTCGACGCCGGCCGGCCGCACGGCGCAGGCGCACAACCTGCTGCTGTGGCGCGCGTTCGCGCTGCTGCGCGAGCGCGGCGTGACGACGCTCGACCTCGGCGGCGTGAACACCCGCGACCTGCCCGGCATTTCGCGCTTCAAGCTCAGCACCGGCGGCCGCGTGATCACCTACGCAGGCGGCTACGTCTGAACGGCCGCACCGCCCGGTGCGGACCTGAACGGCGCGCGGTACAGCCAGACCGGCTTGCCGCCGTCGTTGGCCAGCACCGCATCCGGCTGCAGCTCGTGCGCGACGAACTCGAGGCTGGCCAGCCATGCGCCGGGGCGCAATTCCGCGCGCGCCTTGGCGACTGCGCGCGGCATGCTCTCGGGCCGCTGGAACAGGTAGACCATGTCGTAACCGGACCAGTCGTCCTTCCACATGTCGCCCTGCCGTATGCGCGCCCACGGGCAAGCCAGCGCTGCCAGCGCGCGCAAAGGCCAGCTCCATTCGATGCCATGCAGCTGCGCGCGCGGATAGACGCCGCGCAGCGCGCGCAGCCCGTGGCCGAGTCCGCAGCCGGCGTCGAGCACGCGCGCGCCGTCCGCCAGCGGCGCATGGCGCGCCAGCGAGTTCAGCGCCGCGGCAGGCGTGGGGAACAGCGGCGCATCGCGCCAGGCATTCATCGGATAGACCAGCGCCACCAGCAACAGCGGCAGCAGCCAGGCCCAGCCCGGCAGCGATACCGTGCCGGACAGCAGCAGCGACAGCGGGAAGCCGCCGGCCACCGCGATGCGGCGCCACGCCGTGCCGGCCAGTACGCTGGCAAGCACGCCGGCCAGCGTCGCCGCGCTTGCGGCCAGCCACGCGGGCCAGCCCAGCCGCAGCAGCAGCGCATGCAGCAGCCAGCTGCCGCCCCACGCGAGCAGCGCGGGCAAGGGCCAGCGGATCAGGGAAGTGAGGGAAGCAAGCACGCGGCGATTATAGGTGTCTTCGGTCCCGGTCCGGCGCGCACGCGGCGCGCGGCCGCTAAAATCGGGGCGGCATGTCCGCCCTCATCGCAAAGGAAAACCGCATGAAAGTGAAGCAGATCCTGTCCGGCGTCGAACTCGTGATCGCCGACCTCGAAGTCGAACTGAATGGCGCCATGCGTTCGGCCAACACGCTGTGCGCACTGCTGAAGGACGCCAGCGGCAAGGAAGTGATCATCCCGCTGAACACGCCGGATGGCCGTCCGATCTTCATGAACCCGGAGAATGCGATCGCGGAGGCTTAGCCCGGCCTTCCGACTGCCGGGGCAATATGTACGGGCCGCTGCTGCGGCCCGTGCGCGGGGTCAGAGGAAGCGGTCGAGCAGCTTGCGCGAGTGACGGTCGAGCGTGCGCATGTCCATCACTCGGTAGGTCAGGCCATGGCTGTCCGTGATCAGCAGGCCACCGTTGCGCAGGCGGCGGATGTCTTCCTCGCCCTTCAGCACGAACGTCGTCTGGCCGCGGTCGGTCTGCACCTGCCAGCTGCTTGGCGTGGCGAAGGTGCTCACGCCGACCAGCCGCTGTATCACCGGCAGGAAATCGCGCTGCGCGATCTCTTCCTGCACCAGCGCGCGTGTGTCGGGATCGACCCCGGACAGCTGCGCAATGAACACCAGCTCGTGGCCATCCGCGCCGACCAGCGAAACGTTCTCGCCGGGCGCATCGACCGGGAAGGCCTGCACCGGCACCACGCCGACGTGTACGGCGCCCGTCTCGTCGGTGAACACCAGCCTGCCGAACGCATCGCGCCCGAGCCGGTGTGCCACCGGCATCCATGCCTTGCCGCTGCCTTCGACCATCATGCGTTACCTGCCTTCGCCAGCGGGATGTGCAGCGCCTGCGGCGCCTTGTCCTCGGTATCGACGTTGCGCGCCTGCGCCTCGTACAGCCGCCAGTAGGCGCCCTGCTTTTCCATCAGCTCGTCATGCGAGCCGATCTCGACCACTTCGCCGCGCTCGAGCACGATCAGCCGGTCGGCGCGCCGCAGCGTGGAAAGCCGGTGGGCAATGGCGATGGTGGTGCGGCCCTGCACGAGGTTGTCGAGCGCCTTCTGGATTTCTTTTTCGGTTTCGGTATCGACCGACGACGTCGCTTCGTCCAGCATCAGGATGTGCGGATTGATCAGCAGCGCGCGCGCGATCGAGATGCGCTGGCGCTCGCCGCCGGACAGCCCCTGCCCGCGCTCGCCGACGATGGAATCATAGCCATGGCGCAGCCGCAGGATGAACTCGTGCGCATGCGCGGCGCGCGCGGCGGCGATGATTTCGGCTCGGGTTGCGCCCGGCTTGCCGTACGCGATGTTCTCGGCAATCGTGCCGTGGAACAGAAATGGCTCCTGCAGCACGAGGCCGATGTGCTTGCGGTAGTCGGCAACCGCGTAGCGGCGGATGTCGGTGCCGTCGACCAGGATCGCGCCGTCAGACACGTCGTAGAAGCGGCAGATCAGGTTGATCAGCGTACTCTTGCCGGAGCCGCTGTGGCCGACCAGGCCGATCATCTCGCCCGGACGGATGTCGAAGCTGATGCCCTTGAGGATGCGGCGGCTGCCATGGCGGAAGCCGACCTCGCGCAGCGAGATCGTGCCGGGCACCGGCGCCATCGGCACCGGGCTGGTCGGCTCGGGCACGCTGGAGCTGTGGTCGAGGATGTCGAAAATGCGCTTCGCGCCGGCCGCGGCCTTCTGCGTGTGCGACACGATGCGGCTCATCGAATCGAGCCGGCCGTAGAAGCGACCGATGTAGGCAATGAACGCCACCAGCACGCCGACCGTCACGCCGTGATGGATCACCAGCCAGATGCCGAACGCCCAGACGATCAGCAGGCCGACTTCGGTCAGCATCGTCACGGTCGGTGCAAACAGGCCCCAGGTGCGGTTCAGCTTGTCGTTGACGGCGAGGTTGTGCATGTTGGCGTCGCGGAAGCGGTCCGACTCGCGCTGCTCCTGCGCGAAGGCCTTCACCACGCGGATGCCGGGGATGGTGTCGGCCAGCACGTTGGTGACGTCGCCCCAGATGCGGTCGATCTTCTCGAAGCCGTAGCGCAGGCGGTCGCGGACGCTGTGAATCAGCCAGACGATCAGCGGCAGCGGCAGCAAGGTGACGACGGTCAGCCACGGGTTGATCGTGAACAGCACCACGGCCGTCATGATCAGCAGCAGCACGTCGGTCGCGAAGTCCAGCGCATGCAGCGACAGGAACACGCAGATGCGGTCGGATTCATTGCCGATGCGCGCAATCAGGTCGCCGGTGCGTTTGGCGCCGAAGTAGTCGAGGCTGAGCGTCATCAGGTGGTCGAAGGTCGCGGTGCGCAGGTGCGCGCCGATGCGCTCCGACACCAGCGCCAGCAGATAGGTGCGCCACCAGCCGAGCCCCCACGCCGCCAGCGCGGCGACCAGCAGGCCGGACAGGTAGATCTTCACGTCATGCATGTCGATCTGCGTGCCCTTCTGGGTCGGGATCAGGATCTCGTCCATCAGCGGCATCGACAGGTAGGGCGGCACCATCA
>CAYZXP010000103.1:0-11194 GCA_964482415.1 uncultured Bifidobacterium sp.
GCCGGAGCTGCTGCTCGTGCTGCCGGTCGAACTTGTGCCGGAGTCACTGCCTGTGCTGGCGCTCTCGACATCGGCGTCGTCCACGGGCGCATCGGCTGCCGTCGCTTGCTTGGCTTCCTCTTCGGCCATGTCCCAGGAATCGACTTCCTCCACGTCGAGTTCGCCGTTGCCCTTCGGGGTCTGCAAGTAAATGATCGTGTCGCCGGCCGGCACGGTCGGGCGCTGGTTTGTCATTGCGTTCAGGCTCATGATGTTTTCATCCTTGGTTGGCGTGTTTGCCGCTTATCCTGCTCAGTGCAGGGCTTCGAGCTTGCTGCGTGCGCGTGTCTGCAATTCGCGGCAATGGAATTTGCCGTAGGACAGGTCGACGGCCTTGTGCAGGAACTGCCGTGCCTCGTCCGGGCGACTGGTCGCGATCAGGCATTCACCGAGGCGATAGGCCGATGCAGCGTCGTCGGGATTCGCGTCGCAGGCCAGCGCGTACATCAGTGCCGCCCGCTCCGGCTGGCCAAGACGCTGCAGGCAGGCGCCGGCGATGAACGGATAGCGGTAGTTCGCCGGGTTGTGCAGGGTGAGCTGCAGCGCGACGGGCAACGCGTGGTGAAAATCGCCGCGATCGCAGAAATCGCGCGCGATCCGGTAGAGCGCCGCGTATTCGGCTTCGGTGACGCCGCGCAGTTCGCCCAGCGTGTAGCCCTGCTCGAGCTGTTCGCGACACTGCTCGAGTGTCTGCTGCAGGTCCGTCAGGCCGTCGGCCAGCTGGCCGACAATGGCGGCAATATCGGTATCGGCGGGGGGATGCAGGTAGGTGGATGACATGGCTTCCTCGGTGATCGGTGCGTGGGATGCAGCCCGGTATGCAGGCAGGCAAGGCGGGGGGGCGCCCTGCGTCTGCCCGCGCTACAGGACAGCCCTCCGTTGATGATCGGCTCGGATGGTTCCACAGCGCCCCGGATGCCAGCGGCACGGATTCACCCGCAGGCAGGGGAATCCGGCTCGGGAAAACATGTGTTTTTGGCCGTAAAAAGTGCCGCGCCAGCCACTATCGTGCGTTTTCCCCTGCTATTGACAAGGTTATCGCCGCAGTGAATAGCTGATAGAAATAGCCATGGACGCTGATGAGGGTTTTGGTTAGAATCTGGCAGATTTTTTTGCGCGGACAGGCACTGACAAGCGGTTTTCCATTCAAAAGCCTGTTTTCCAGCCTCCGTTTTCACGTAACTACCGGGCTATCATGAAAAAAGTATTTGCTCTTCTCGCACTCGCGGGTATTGCCCAGACGTCGGCAGCGGCCGATCTCAAGGGTGACGCCGTCGCGGCCAAAAACAAGGTGGCGATGTGTATCGGCTGCCACGGCATCGCCGGCTACAAGGCGACCTTCCCCGAGCTGTATCGCGTCCCGATGCTGGGCGGTCAGTCGGAGAAGTACATCGTCTCCGCGCTGAATGCGTACAAGAAGGGCGAGCGCAACCATCCGTCGATGGTCGGTATCGCGAAGGGCCTGTCCGATCAGGACATCGCCGACGTCGCGGCCTACTACGCGCAACAGAAATAAGATCCGGAGGCCCACATGAAGAAGATTTTCGCACTGCTGGCGATCGCCCTGTCCGCCAACGCGTTCGCGGGCAACGTCGAGGCCGGCAAGGCCGCCGCCCAGAAGTACAACTGCGCTTCCTGCCACGGCGCCGACTACAACAGCCCGGTCGATCCGAGCTATCCGAAGCTGGCCGGCCAGCACGCCGACTACCTCGAGCATGCACTGAAGGCCTACCAGCGTGGCGGCAATGCCAACAATGGTCGCGGCAATGCGATCATGGGCGGCATGGCCAAGCCGCTGTCCTCGACCGAAATCAAGGACATCGCTGCCTATCTGGCCAGCCTGAAGGGCTCGCTGGTGCTGCGCAAGTAAACTGCGCCACCCGCCTGCAAAAAAACCGCGGCTTGCCGCGGTTTTTTGTTGCCTGCTCGTCCGGTGTCATTGCTGTGCGCGCCGCCTGACGTTCTCGACATAGGCCATGCCGTCCGGCGGCATGCCGTTGCGCTGCGCGGTCCACAGCATCTCGCCCAGGCACTCCATGATCTCGTGGTGCGCGTCATGCGCCGATCCCAGTCGCGCCGCCAGCTGGCGGAATGCGTCGCGGATGCCGGGCGGCTGGTCGATTGACACCTGCTCGTCGATCGACAGGTGCATGGACAAATGCAGGAAGGGATTCGACTGGCCCTTCGCAATGTCGTAGTCGGCCGCCTGCGCGGCGTCCGGGTCGGACAGGTCGGTCTCGTATTCGGGATGTTGCAGCATCCAGTCGCGCGCAATGGCCTCCAGCGGCGTGAGCACTTCGCCGGCCTGCGTCTTGCGCCACGCATCGCAGAAGAATCGGCGGACTTCGTCCTTGGTGGGATTGAACATCGTTTTACTTTACTCCAGCCCGAACACCAGCAACCACGTGCCGAGCGAAGCGAACAGCGTGGCGGCAGCGATCCGCACCCATTTCATCGGTATCCATTGCGCGGTGGTTTTGCCCAGCAGCACGGCCGGCGCAATCGCCAGCATCTCGCCCAGCGTCGCGCCGGCCAGCACGCTGGTGACGTCGCCGTAGCGGGCGGCCATCACCAGCGTCGCGATCTGTGACTTGTCGCCAAGCTCGGCGAGGATGAACGTGATGAAGGCAGTCAGCACCAGGCCATGCGTCGACTTGTCCGGCACGTCGTCATCGTCGTCGTCACCCTCGGGCACCAGCGTCCACGCGGCGATCGCGAAGAACATCACGACCAGCATCCAGCGCAGCATCGCCGGCGGAACGAAGGCGGCGATGGTGGTGCCGATGGCCGCGGTGACGGCCATCGTCAGCAGCGTCGCAAGGAAGATGCCGCCAAGGATGGGCAGGCTGCGCTGGTAGCGCACCGCCAGCAGCAGCGCGAGCAGCTGGGTCTTGTCGCCCATTTCGCCGACGCCGACCAGCAGCGCGGTATTGATGAAAGCTTCCATGTGTTCAGATACCCTTTGCCGGCGCCGGCGTCTTTTCCTTGTATTCGCAGAGGTCGGCGATCAGGCAGTTCCAGCACTGCGGGCTGCGTGCGGTACAGGTGTAGCGGCCGTGCAGGATCAGCCAGTGGTGCGCGTCCATCAGGAACTCGGCCGGCACAAATTTCATCAGCTTCTCTTCGACCGCATCGACGTTCTTGCCCGGCGCGATGCCGGTACGATTGGAGACGCGGAAGATGTGCGTGTCGACCGCCATCGCGGCCACGCCGAACGCGGTGTTCAGCACTACGTTGGCGGTCTTGCGGCCGACGCCGGGCAGCGCTTGCAGCGACTCGCGGTCGCGCGGTACCTGGCCGCCGTGCCGCTCGATCAGCAGCCGGCAGGTCTCGATCACGTTCTTTGCCTTGGTTTTGTACAGGCCGATGGTCTGGATGTACGGCACCAGTCCGTCGACGCCGAGCGCATGGAGCGCCTGCGGCGTGTTCGCGACCGGATACAGCCGGCGCGTGGCCTTGTTCACCGAGACGTCGGTTGCCTGTGCCGACAGGATCACGGCGATCAGCAGCTCGAACGGCGTGGTGTACTCGAGCTCGGTGGTCGGATGCGGATTGGCCTGCCTCAGGCGCTCGAAGATCTGCCGGCGTTTTTCTGCGTTCATGGTTTTTTCTTTGCCGCTTCCTGCAATGCCTGCTCCTTCTGCAGCCGGGCGCGCTCCATCGCTGCCTGGATGATCGCGCGCTTGCGTTCCTTCTCGGCGCGCTCCGCGTCGGAGGCCGGCACCGACGCGTCGACTTCCTTCAGCTTTGCGACCGCCTTCGCAGCGAGTCGCGCGTCATTCTCCTCCTTGTCGCGCTTCAGCCGGCGGGCGCGTTCGTCGTGGCGTGCACGCGCCGCGTCCGCGTCCGCCTGCGACCATGCGTCCCATCCGGTACGGCCGGGCGTGACCGGCCGCATCTCGATGCAGTCGACCGGGCAGGGCGGCACGCACAGGTCGCAGCCGGTGCATAGCGATGCCAGCACGGTGTGCATCTGCTTGGCGGCGCCGACGATCGCATCGACCGGGCAGGCCTGGATGCACAGCGTGCAGCCGATGCAGGCCGACTCGTCGATGAAGGCCGCCGGCCGTTCGCGTTCGACGCCGTTCGCGGGGTTCAGCGGGATGACGGGCTTGCCGAGCAAGGCGGCGAGGCGCGCGACGCCTTCGGCGCCACCGGGCGGACACTGGTTGTAGCCGGCGCTGCCGTCGGCAATTGCTTCCGCATACGGGCGACAGGCGGGGTAGCCGCACTTCGTGCACTGCGTCTGCGGCAGCAGGTCCTCGATGCGGTCGGCCAGCGTTGTTCGTGGATCAGACATAGCCGGCAATTATCCGACATTTGTCCGGCACGGGCTCATCAAAGCAAAAGGCCGCCATCGCTGGCGGCCTTTGCTGTCATGTGATGCACTCGCTGGTCAGGCGTGCCTGCGGATGAATTCCGTAATGCGCGGCGCGATCATCTCGCGCCAGCGGCGGCCGGAGAAAATGCCGTAGTGGCCGCACTTCGGCGCGGTGTAATGCTCCTTCATGTCCTTCGGCAGACCCGAGCACAGACCGTGCGCGGCCTCGGTCTGGCCGGAGCCGGAGATGTCGTCCAGCTCGCCCTCAACGGTCAGCAGTGCGACATTTTTGATGTCCTGCGGACGCACGCGCTTACCCTCGACGTCCCAGGTGCCGAGCGGCAGCGCATGGTCCTGGAATACCGTCTTGATGGTCTCGAGGTAGTACTCGGCCGGCATGTCGAGCACGGCGTTGTATTCGTCGTAGAACTTGCGGTGCTCTTCGGCCGACTCGTTGTCGCCTTCGCGCAGGTGCAGGTAGAACTCCCAGTGGCTCTGCGCATGGCGGCGCGGATTCATCGCGACGAAGCCGGCGTGCTGCAGGAAGCCCGGATAGACGCGGCGACCGTAGCCGGGGTAGTTCGGCGGCACGTTATAGATCACATTGTTCTCGAACCACGAGAACGGCTTGTTGGTGGCCAGGTCGTTGACCGCGGTCGGCGACTTGCCCGGGTCGATCGGGCCGCCCATCATCGTCATCGTCTTCGGCATCACCGGCTCTTTTGCGCTCGCCATCAGCGAGATCGCCGCCAGCACCGGCACGGTCGGCTGGCAAACGGAGATCACGTTCACGCCTTCGCCGAGGAAGCGAATGAATTCCTGCACGTAGTACACGTAATCGTGCAGATGGAAGGCGCCGTGCTCGAGCGGCACCATGCGGGCATCGGTCCAGTCGGTGATGTAGACGTCATGTTCGGGCAGCAGCGCGCGCACGGTGTCGCGCAAGAGCGTCGCGTGATGGCCCGACAGCGGTGCCACCAGCAGCACGGTCGGCTGCCTGAGGTCGCGCAATTGCGGCGCGTGGCGATCCTTGCGGAAATGCAGCAGCTTGCAGAACGGCTTGTCGACGACAACATCCTCGATGACCGCGGCTTTGACGCCGTTCACTTCGGTTGATGTGATGCCAAAGGCCGGCTTCTCATACTCTTTGCCAAGCCTGAACATCAGTTCATAGCCGGCGGCAATGCGCTGCGCAAACGGCGTGTGGGCGAATGGCGAGACCGGGTTGGTGAACAGCTTGGACGATGCTTCGGCCCACTGCACCAGCGGGCTGAGCAACGTTCGGTTCATTTCGTGCAGTTGATAGAGCATGGTGACCCTCGTTCAAGACGCTCGAATTGTGTCGCTTAATCGGTGTTTCCGCAATGCAGCAAATGCAATTGTCGGACATTTGGCGATACAAAGACGGTGTTTGTCCGCATTTATTCGAAATTTGCCAACAAAAGCGCAAGCCAGAAGAGTCACCGGCTTGTCATCTTTGCCTCAATGTAACACAGTCATTTCGTCGCTTACACCGCAGAAAATTCGTCGCGCAGCCAGTTTTTTTCAACTGCAATACCAGCGCACCGGCAACCTTCGATGAGATCGCGCCAGCGCCATCCAGGGGTTAGACCGCGTTTTTTGCGGATTTCGCCATGAAAATTCAACCGGGCTGGCGTTTTCCGCAATTTCTTCGAAAGGGCATGCGACATCCCGGCGGTCGCGCAAGGTGCGCATGTTGCCTCGTGATACACTCCGGCCGCCATGTCCACCCCTGCCCGCCACCGACGGCTGCTAGCCGGCATCCTGCTGTTCGCATTGCTGCTGCAGTCGCTGCTGCCGGCGATGGCCGGCGCGCTGACGGACGTTCCGGGGCGGTGGATTGAAGTCTGCGCCGGATCCGGCGTCAAATGGGTCGAGATCGACCAGCATGCAGACGATGACAGCCATGCGTCCGGCGCACACTGCCTGTTGTGCAGCGCGACCGGCGCCGTGCCCGAGTTCGACGCGCGCCGCCACCTGCAGGCGCATGCGAACGATGCACGGCCAACTGTCATCGCTGCCTCACCTCGCCGGGTATTTCCCGGACATGCGCTGCGCTCGCGCGCGCCTCCTGTTTTTTCCTGAAATCCACCTGCAGTTTCATCCCCGGGGTCACCGACGCCGGGGGCTGGTCTTTTTTCAGGAGCATTCCATGCGCATTACCCTTACGCGCGCGCTGGCCGCTGCCGCACTGGCTGCGGCCGACGCCGTTGCCGCAGACGCGGTTGCCGATAACGGCGACACCGTTGGCACCGAGCGCCTTTTGTCCCCGGTGACCGTCACCGGCACCCGTGAACAGACGCCGCTGGCCGAGACGCCGTCAGCGGTCGGCATCATCGAGCGCGAGGCGATCGACGTCGCGCGCCCGTCCCATCCGCAGCAGCTGCTCGGCCAGATCCCCGGCGTGGCGATCGGTGTGACCAATGGCGAAGGCCATACCACCGCGATCCGGCAGGGCTTCACCACCAGCCCGCTCTACCTGTTTCTTGAGGATGGCATTCCGGTCCGGGCGACCGGCAACTTCAACCACAATGCGCTGTACGAGCTGAACATTCCGTCAGCCGGCGGCGTCGAGGTGGTGCGCGGCATCGGCTCTGCGCTGTACGGTTCGGATGCGATCGGCGGCATTGTCAACGTGCTGACCCGCACGCCGAAGGAGACGCGCGGCGCCGACCTGTCGCTCGAGGCCGGCAGCTTCGGCTGGGCCCGTCTGCTCGGCGGCGTCGACAGCGGCCGCATTGGCAGCAGCGCGGTGCGCGCCGACCTGAACCTTACTCACACCGACGGCTGGCGCGACGCCACCGCGTACGACCGCCAGAGCCTGAACCTGCGCTGGGATTACGAGCAGGATGCGTGGACCATCGTCAAGACCATCGTCGGCGTCACGCACATCGACCAGCAGACCGGCGCCAACTCGCCGCTGCCGCGCGATCTGTATCTCGACGATCCGAAGGTCAACCTGCGCTCGCCCGCTTACCGCGTGGTCGACGCAGTGCGCGTATCGTCGTCGATCGACAAGGAGCTCGGCGACGGCCAGCTGCTGAGCATCACGCCTTACTTCCGTGATAACCGCATGGACCTGAACGGCTCCTACAATTTTTCGCCGACCAGCAGCAATGCGCGCATCGAACGCACCGCGGTGCAGTCGTTCGGCCTGATGCTGAAATACCGGAAGAACCTCGACGACGCGATGCGCACGCGCGTGATCGCCGGCCTTGACCTCGACTACAGCCCGAGCCGGCGCGCCGAAGACAAGCTGGCGCTGCAGACCCGCAACGGCAACCAGGGCGCTTACACCGAATACACCGGTTACACGGTCGGGCCGCGCATCTATGACTATCAGGTGGATTACCAGAGTGTCGCGCCTTACGTTCATCTCGAAACCTCGCCGGTCGAGCGGCTGCGCGTGACGGCCGGCCTGCGCTACGACTACGCGCGCTATGCGCTGGACAACCGGCTCGCGGCAGGTACCGGCGCCGGCGGCCTCTACCAGCCGGCCGACACGGCCGTCGATTTCTCGCGCTTCAGCCCGAAGCTGGGCGTGACCTGGGCGCTGACGCCGACGTCGCATTTCTTTGCGTCTTATAACCAGGGTTTCCGCACGCCGTCGGAGAACCAGCTGTTCCGTGCCGGCGCCAGTTCGGCAGCACAGGCGAACGCGGCGCTTGGCCTGAAGCCCATCCTCGCCGAGCAGTACGAGGCCGGCGTGCGCGGCAATCTGTCCGGCTGGCAGTACGAGGCGGTGGCCTACCTGCTGAACAAGCAGGATGACCTGCTCGGCCAGCGCGACGCCAATGGCGTGACCGTGCAGACCAACAATGGTTCGACGCGCCACAAGGGCGTCGAACTGGGCCTGGGCCGGCAGCTGGCGGCGGCATGGCGGCTGGATGCGGCCGCGTCGTATGCGGTGCACCGCTACGTGGCGTGGGTCGGCAGCGGCGTCGATTATTCGGGCAAGGAGGTCGAGGCGTCGCCGCGGCTGATGTCAAACGTGCGCCTGAGCTGGACGCCGCGCAAGGGCAGCTTCGCGCAGCTCGAGTGGGTGCGCCTCGGGTCGTACTATCTCGAGGCGTCGAACCAGCTGGGCAAGTATGATGGCCACGACCTGTTCAACCTGCGCGCCACGCAGGCGCTCGACGAGCGCTGGGCAATGTTTGCGCGCGTCATGAACCTGACCGACCGGCGCTTTGCCGACAGCGCCTCGGTGTCCAGCGGCACGGCGGTCTATTCGCCGGGCCTGCCGCGCGCGCTGTATGTCGGCCTGGAGGGCAAATGGTGACATCGACGCTGCGCCGCATCGCGGCTGTTGTGCCGGCCTGTCTGCTGGCTGGCGTACTGGCCTGTACTGCGCTGGCCGCGCAGGCCCAGCATGCCGGCCATGGCAAGCCGCAGCTGGCAACCGGCGCGGCCTTCGCGCCGGACGGTGCATTGTGGATCGCCGGCGTCGAGCATGGCCGGCTGTTCGTGCAGCGCCGACCGGCTGACGGTGACTGGGAAGCACGCCGCCAGCCTGACAACGGCGGCGAGACGGTCGCCACCAACGGCGACAACCGTCCCAAGCTCGCCTTCGGGCCGCGCGGACAGCTGGTGCTCAGCTATACGCGGCCGCTGGCCAAACCGTATACAGGCGAAATCCGCATGCTGCGCTCCGACGACGGCGGCCGCAGCTTTTCGGCGCCATTCACGGTCCACCAGGACCGGCAGGTGATCACCCATCGCTTCGAGACCATTGTGTTTGATGCGCGCGGTGACCTGTACACCTTCTGGATCGACAAGCGCGACGCCGAACGCGCGTGGGCCGCGCATGGCGGCGATACGTCCGCCTATGACGGCGCGGCGATCTATTACAACGTGTCTGCCGACGGCGGCAAGACCTTCGGCGCGGACACCAGACTGGCCGACTACAGCTGCGAATGCTGCCGCATTGCAGCCGTCGCCGAGCCCGGGCAGGGCGTGGCTGCGCTGTGGCGGCATGTGTTTCCCGGCAGCGTGCGCGACCATGCGTTTGCGAAGGTTGGCACGAGTGCGCCGCCGGCGCTGCAGCGCGCCAGTTTTGATGGCTGGGTGGTGAAAGCCTGTCCGCACCACGGGCCGGGTCTCGCGCCTGATCCGGCCGGCGGCTATCACGCGGTCTGGTTCGGCGAGCGCGACGAAAGGCAACGGGCGCGCTATGCGCGGCTGGCGGCCGACGGCAGCCCGCAAGGCCCGGTCGTCGAGCTTCCCGACGAGCGCGCCGATCACGCCGATGTGGCCGTGGCCGGCAAGCGCGTGGCCATCGTCTGGCGCAGCTTCGACGGCGAGCGCATGCGGCTGTGCGCGTGGCTGTCGGACGATGGCGGACGCCATTTCACCCTGCGTGAGCTGGCCGCGACCGAACTGGAAAACGATTACCCGCGCCTCGCGCAACTGGGCGAGCGCATTGCCGTCATCTGGAGAACCGAGAATGAAGTTCAGGTCCACGATCTGCGCTAGCCTGCTGGCGCTGGCGGCGTCCGCGAGCATCGCCGCACCGGCGGCAGTCGAGCCGTTCGACAAGGCGAGCTGGCCGGCGCTGTTGCGCGGCGGCGCACCGGCCATCGTGGTGTTTACCTCGGTCAGCTGCACGCACTGTCCGGGCGCCATCGCGCGGCTGGCGGCGAAGCGCAAGGCGGCTGCGTCGCGTACGCGACTGCTGGTCGTGTCGGTCGATGCAGAAGACGCCGCCACCTTGATGTCCGATGCGCATTACGCGCCGGCTGACCGGCTGTTCATGTTCCGCGGCAGCACGCCGGCGCTGCAGTATGCGGTGAATCCGGAATGGCGCGGCATGACGCCGTATATCGCCTATACCGCCGGGCAGGGCGACGCGAAGTTCGTGCTCGGCGAGCCGAAGGACGCCCTGCTGGCCGAATGGCTGAAGGCGCCGAAGTAGGCCGGCCCGCAGCGACGCACAAAACAAAACAGGCACCCGCGGGTGCCTGTTTTGCTTGAGCGTGACGGATGCTCAGTCGAACACCGGCGTCTCGACGCCGAGCACCTTGTGCAGCTTCGGCGACGTCGTCGTGTACTGCATGTGGATCTTCTTCTCCGGGAAGATGTACGGCGCAGCGCCGAACGCAGCCAGCGCGGCTTCGTGGAAGCCCGACAGGATCAGCTTCTTCTTGCCCGGGTAGGTGTTGATGTCACCGACCGCGAAGATGCCCGGCACGTTGGTCTCGAACTTCTCGGTGTCGACCACCAGCTGCTTGCGCTCGATCTCAAGGCCCCACTCGGCGATCGGGCCGAGCTTCGGCGACAGGCCGAAGAACACCAGCAGGTCGTCCAGCGGCAGGCGGCGCGTGACGCCGTCGGCACCGGTGACCTTGATCTCGGTGAGCTTGTCGTCCGCTTCTTCGAAGCCGGTGACCTGGCCGACCAGCAGCTGCATTTCGTACTGCTCGCACAGTTCCTTCATCTTCGCGACCGAGGCCGGCGCCGCGCGGAATTCCTCGCGACGGTGCACCAGGATCACCGATTCGGCCTTGCCCTGCAGGTTCAGCGCCCAGTCGAGCGCGGAATCGCCGCCGCCGCAGATGACGATGTTGCGGCCTTCGAAGCGTGCCGGATCCTTCACACGGTAGAACAGCTGCTTGCCGTCGAACTTCTCGATGCCGTCGACCTTGATCGTGCGCGGCTGGAACGAGCCGACGCCGGCGGCGATGAAGATCGTCTTGGTGATGAATTGCGTACCGGTCGAGGTCTCGAGGTCGAAGCGGCCGTCTTCGCGCTTCTGCACGAGCGTCACTTCCTGGCCGAGGTGGAAGGTCGGGCCGAACGGCTCGATCTGCTTCAGCA
>CAYZXP010000104.1:0-11186 GCA_964482415.1 uncultured Bifidobacterium sp.
GCGGCGAAGCGCACGCCGGCCGGCTCGAACTCGGCCTGCAGCCGGGCCGACTCGGCACGCCCGGTGCCGAGCCAGTCGACCATCACGTGCACGGCCACGCCACGGGCGGCCGCGCGCAGCAGCGCTGCTTTGACCTGCTCGCCGGTGCCGTCGTGCGCGAAGATGTAGGTCTCGATGAAGATCTCGTCTTCGGCCGTGTCGCAGGCATGGATCAGCGCGGGGAAGAATTCCGCGCCCCGGTGCAGCAGGGACAGGTGGTTGCCGTGACTGTAGCTAACCGTGCGCATGCTCGGTCTCGCGCACCGGCGCGGCCGCGACGGCGGTCACCTCCAGTTCGGCGACGATGGGCGCATGGTCGGACAGCCGCGCCCAGCTCGCGCCGTGCAGCACGCGCGCAGACTGCACGTTGAAGCCACGCACATAGATGCGGTCGAGCTGCAGGAAGGGCATCGCGGCCGGGAAGGTGCGCGCCGGCGCCTGCTTCGGGCCGCGGCCGGCGAGCCGGCGCAGGTAAGTGCCGAAGCGCGACGACGGCAGCCGCGCGTCGAACACTTCCGACACGTCAAGCCGCTCGCGCAATGCGTCGGACAGCGCATTGCTCCAGTCATTGAAGTCGCCGGCGATCAGCAGCGGCGCATCGGGCGGCGCGGTCGACTGCACCGCCTCGATCAGCGCATCGGTCTGGCGCAGCCGGCTGCCGGCGAACAGGCCGAGGTGCACCACATAGCAATGCACTTCGCTGCTGCCGAGCGCCAGCACGCAGTGCAGGATGCCGCGCGATTCGAATGCGTGATCGGACACGTCATGGTTGTGCGCCGACGCGATCGGGAAGCTCGACAACAGTGCATTGCCGTGATGCCCGTGGTCGTACACCGCGTTCATGCCGTATGCGCTGTGCTGGGCCTCGCTGGCAAGGAATTCGTGCTGCGCCTGCGCCGGCCAGCTGGCGTGCTTCAGCGCCAGCAGGTCATGGCGTCCCTGCACTTCCTGCAGGAAGACCACGTCGGCGGCAATGCCGGCCAGCGCCTGCTTGATGCCGTGCACGCGCGGACGCTTGCCCAGCGCGCTGACGCCCTTGTGGATGTTCCAGGTCGCAATGCGCAGCTTCATCTCAGGCGGCTTCGGACTCGGCATGGCGCGGCAGCTGCAGTATCGCTTCCGCATTCGACGGCGAGAAGCAGAGGTCGGCTGCCTCGCGCCACGGCAGCCAGCGGTGCTGCAGGTGTTCGCGCGGCGCCAGCGTGATCGCGATGTCGCGCGGCACCTGCAGGCCGAACACATGCTCGGTGTTGCGCGTGACGCCCGGCGCATAGCGATGCCGCCAGACCGGATAGATTTCGTAGACGTTGGACAGTTGCCAGTCGCGCAGGCAGGCCTGCGGAACGCGGTCGCTGCCGATGCGGATGCCGGTTTCCTCGAACACCTCGCGCACGGCGGTATCGACCAGCGGCTCATCGACCGCATCTTTCGAGCCCGTCACCGACTGCCAGAACCCGGGCCGGTCGGCACGCTCGATCAGCAGCACCTGCAGGTCGGCAGTATGGATGACGACGAGGACAGATTCGGGAATTTTGTAATTGGGCATTGCTTGTCCGGTCTGACTGTACCGAAAGATTATGCCCTGTTTGCCGCGGCGAAGCGCCGCACGAAATCAGAATAAAAAAACCGGCCGGGGACGATGTCCTCCGGCCGGTTTCAGGCGATGCGAAACGCGCGTCAGGCCTTGATCGCGGGCTCCGTCGCACGCAGGCGAATATGCAGTTCGCGCAGCTGCTTCTCGTCGACTTCGGACGGCGCCTGCGTCAGCAGGCACTGTGCGCGCTGGGTCTTCGGGAAGGCGATCACGTCGCGGATCGACTCGGCGCCGGTCATCATCGTCACCAGGCGGTCGAGGCCGAACGCGAGGCCGCCGTGCGGCGGCGCGCCGTACTGCAGCGCGTCGAGCAGGAAGCCGAACTTGATGCGCGCCTCGTCGTCATTGATGTTGAGCGCATTGAACACCTTGCTCTGCACGTCGGCACGGTGGATACGCACCGAGCCGCCGCCCAGTTCCCAGCCGTTGAGCACCATGTCGTAGGCTTGCGCGATGGCCTTGCCCGGCGCGGTTTCGATGAAGTCTTCGTGGCCGGCCTTCGGCGCGGTGAACGGGTGGTGCAGCGCGTTCCAGCGGCCGGCGTCGTCGTCGTACTCGAACATCGGGAAGTCGACCACCCACAGCGGACGCCAGTCGTCGTCGAACAGGCCGCCCTTGCGGCCGAAGTCGCTGTGACCGACCTTCACGCGCAGCGCGCCGATCGCGTCATTGACGACCTTCGCCTTGTCGGCGCCGAAGAAGATCAGGTCGCCGTCCTGCGCGCCGGTGCGCTCGAGGATCTGTGCGAGCGCGGCATCGTGGATGTTCTTGACGATCGGCGACTGCAGGCCGTCACGGCCCTTCGCCAGTTCATTGACCTTGATGTAGGCGAGGCCCTTGGCGCCGTAGATCGCGACGAACTGCGTGTACGCGTCGATCTCGGAGCGCGGCATCGCGGCGCCGCCCGGCACGCGCAGGCCGACCACGCGGCCGTTGTCCATGTTGGCTGCGCCGGAGAAGACCTTGAAGTCGACATCCTTCATCACGTCGGTCAGTTCGGTGAACTCGAGCTTGACGCGCATGTCCGGCTTGTCCGAGCCGTACTTGCCCATCGCAGTCGCGAAGTCCATCACCGGGAACGGATTCGGCAGGTCGACGTTCAGCACATTCTTGAACACGCCGCGGATCATGCCTTCGAACATGTCGCGGATTTCCTGCTCGGACAGGAACGAAGTCTCGCAGTCGATCTGCGTGAATTCCGGCTGGCGGTCTGCGCGCAGGTCTTCGTCACGGAAGCACTTGGTGATCTGGTAGTAGCGGTCGAAGTTGGCGACCATCAGCAGCTGCTTGAACAGCTGCGGCGACTGCGGCAGCGCGAAGAAGCTGCCAGCGTTGACGCGCGACGGCACCAGGTAGTCGCGCGCGCCTTCCGGCGTCGACTTGGTCAGCATCGGCGTCTCGATGTCGATGAAGCCGTTCGAGTCGAGGAACTTGCGCACTTCCATCGAGACGCGATAGCGCAGGCGCAGGTTGTTCTGCATCTGCGGGCGGCGCAGGTCGAGCACGCGGTGCGTCAGGCGGGTGGTCTCGGACAGGTTGTCGTCGTCGAGCTGGAACGGCGGCGTCACCGACGGGTTCAGCACTTCGAGCTCGTGGCACAGCACCTCGATCTTGCCCGAGGTCAGGCCGGCGTTTTCGGTGCCGGCCGGACGCGCGCGCACCAGGCCGGTGATGCGCAGGCAGAATTCATTGCGGACCGATTCGGCGGCCTTGAACATGTCGGCGCGGTCCGGGTCGCAGACCACCTGCACCAGGCCTTCGCGGTCGCGCAGGTCGATGAAGATCACGCCGCCATGGTCGCGGCGGCGGTGCACCCAGCCGCACAGGCTGACGGTCTGTCCCAGCAGCGCCTCGGTGGTCAGGCCACAGTAATTTGTTCGCATTGACATGTTTTCAGTCTCGATAGATCAGGAATGTTGGGGGTTGTCGGGCGTCAGCGGCGCCGCGGACTTCTTCGCCGGCGGCGCGACCACGCCCATGGACACGATGTACTTCAGCGCCTCATCAACGCTCATCTCGAGCTCGATGACATCGGTGCGCCGATACATCAGGAAAAAGCCGGAGGTCGGGTTCGGCGTGGTCGGCACATACACGCTGACATACTCGCCGTGCAGGTGGTTCTTCACGTCGCCGCCGGGCACGCCGGTCTGGAACGCGATGGTCCACGCGCCCTCGCGCGGGTACTGCACCAGCAGCGCCTTGCGGAAGGCATTGCCGGACGAAGAGAACAGCGTGTCCGACACCTGCTTGACGCTGGAATAGATCGAGTTCACCACCGGGATGCGCTGCAGCAGCAGCTCCCACAGCGTCAGCAGGCGGTTGCCGATGATGTTGCGGGTGATGAGACCCGTCAGCAGCACGATCAGCAGGGTCACCACGGTGCCGAAGCCCGGCAGGTGGAAGCCGAACAGCGCCTCCGGCTGCAGCTCGGGCGGCAGCAGCAACAGCGAGCGGTCCAGCGTGCTGATGATCAGGTTCAGCACCCACAGCGTGATGACCAGCGGCACGAGGACCAGCAGGCCGGTGATGAAATATTTGCGCATGGCGGCTGTCGTTCAGGCCGCTGCGGCGGGCTTGCTGTCGCCGGACGCGGCGGTCGACGATGCGCTGTCGCTGCCGGACGATGTGCCGCTGCCCGCATCGGACTTGGCGCTGGCCGGCGCGCTGGTGCCGCCGGAGCTGCCGCGAAAATCGGTGACGTACCAGCCGGTGCCCTTCAACTGGAAACCGGCCGCCGTCAGCTGCTTTTTGAACGACGGCTTGCCGCACTCGGGGCAGTCGGTCAGCGGCGCATCCGAGATTTTCTGCAGTACGTCCTTGGCGAAGCCGCATGCTTCGCAGCGATAAGCGTAGATAGGCATAGTGCTCCCTCCCTGCAAAATTTTGAAAACCTTGAATTATAAAGGGTTTCGCAGGGAGATCCTGCTTCAGTGACCTGCCGGCGCCGCAGCATTGCCGGCATGCCGATGCCATTGCGGCAACAGCGATCCGGCCAGCATGCCGCCGAGGCTGCACAGCACGCCGACCAGCTGCGGCGGGAACAGCCCTTCGGGCGCGACGACCTCGCAAGTCACCCAGCTGCCGACGCCGAGCAGGATCGCCGCCAGCGCGCCCTGCGCGGTGGAACGGCGCCAGTACAGGCCGAGCACCAGCGGCACGAAAGCGGCCACCAGCGTGACCTTGTACGCGTTCTCGACCATCTTGTAGATGCTTGCCTCGGTGTTCAGCGCAAACAGCGTGACGATGGCGGTAAACACCAGCACCACCACGCGCATGCTGAACAGGAACTGACGGTCGCTCTGCTTCGGGAACATGCCCTTGAGGATGTTCTCGGTGAAGGTGACTGACGGCGCCAGCAGCGTCGCGCTCGCGCAGCTCTTGATCGCCGACAGCAGCGCGCCGAAGAACATCACCTGGGCCAGCACCGGCATCTTCGTCATGATCAGCGTCGGCAGGATCTTCTGCGGATCGGTGCCGATCAGGGATTCGACCATCGCCGGATCGATCAGGGTTGCCGAATAGGCAAGGAACATCGGGATGAACGCAAACAGAAAATACAGCACGCCGCCCAGCACCGACGCGCTGCCGGCAATCTGCTCGGTGCGCGACGACGACACCCGCTGGAACACGTCCTGCTGCGGTATCGAGCCGAGCATCATCGTGATCCACGCGGCGAAGAACCACAGCATTTCGCGCGCGGTCGGCTGCGGCCAGAACTCCAGCTTGCCGGCGGCGGCCGCATGCGCAATCACCGTGCCCGCGCCGCCGACCATGCCGGAGACTTCCCAGCCGATATAGAGCATGCCGACGACGATGATGATCATCTGCAGGAAGTCAGTGATCGCGACCGACCACATGCCGCCCATCAGGGTGTAAATCAGCACGCTGCCCGCGCCGATCAGCATGCCGGCCTCGACCGAGATAAAGCCGCCGGAGACCACCGAAAACACCAGGCCGAGCGCCTTGATCTGCGCCGCCACCCAACCGAGGTAAGAGACCACGATGCCGAGGGTGACCAGCACCTCGACCGTGCGGCCGAAACGCTGCCGGTAATAGTCGCCGATGGTCAGCAGGTTCATTCGATACAGCTTGCGGGCAAAGAACAGGCCGACCAGCACGAGGCACAGCGACGAGCCGAACGGATCGGCAACCACGCCGCCCAGGCCTTCCTGAATGAAGGTCGCCGGGATGCCCAGCACCGTCTCCGAGCCGAACCAGGTGGCGAAGACGGTCGCGGTCACGACCGACATCGGCAGCGAGCGGCCGGCCAGCGCGAAGTCGCTGGACGAGTTCACATAGCGTGCCGCATACAGGCCGATACCGACCGAGATCACCCAGTACAGGATGACGAACCAGAGCAGTGTATTCATGAAGAGCGGGCAAGGCGGTCAACGGCAGCCCGGGGGCTGCGAATTGCGGGCGATTATAGTGGAAGACCCGCGTTGCAAGTGCCGCGCCTGCCCTGACGGGCGCTGGGCGCCGGCAGGTTCAGTACGGCGCTTGCAGCAGCGGCGCCAGCAGCAGCCCGATCAGCAGGCCAGCGCCGAAATACAGCACCACGCCCAGCACCTTTTGGGTGCGCCTCTGCTCGGCAATGAGGCGCTGCAGCAACTCATCGTCGCCGCCGCGCGTCTGCGGCTGCGCCTGCGCGAGCAGCGCCTGCTGCAGCAGGCGCGGCAGCTGCGGCAGGATGTGCGCATAGTGCGGCGCCTCGGTCTTCAGACGGTCGACGAAGCCACGCCAGCCGACCTGCTCCTGCATCCATTGCTCGAGGATGGGCTTGGCGGTCTGCCACAGGTCCAGTTCCGGGTCGAGCTGGCGCCCCAGGCCCTCGATGTTGAGCAGCGTCTTCTGCAGCAGTACCAACTGCGGCTGCACTTCGATGTTGAAGCGGCGCGAAGTCTGGAACAGCCGCAGCAGCACCTGCCCGAACGAGATCTGTGACAGCGGCCGGTCGAAGATGGGTTCGCAGCAGGCACGCACCGCCGCTTCGAGCTCATCGACGCGGGTCTGCTTCGGCGCCCAGCCGGACTCGATATGCGCGGCGGCGACGCGCTTGTAGTCGCGGCGGAAGAACGCGAGGAAATTCTGCGACAGGTAGTCCTTGTCGACGTCGTCGAGCGTGCCGACGATGCCGAAGTCGAGCGCAATGTAGCGGCCGAAGGTCTTCGGGTCGGTCGATACGAGGATGTTCCCGGGATGCATGTCCGCATGGAAGAAGCCGTGCCGGAACACCTGCGTGAAGAAAATCTCGACGCCGTCGCGCGAGAGCTTTTTCAGGTCGATGCCAGCCTCCAGCAGCCTTGCGGTCTGCGAGATCGGCAGGCCGTGCATGCGCTCCATCACGATGACCGACTCGGCGCAGTAGTCCCAGTACATCTCCGGCACCAGCAGCAGCCGCGAGTCCTCGAAGTTGCGCCGCAGCTGGCTCGCGTTGGCCGCCTCGCGCATCAGGTCGAGTTCGTCATGCAGGTACTTGTCGAATTCGGCGACCACTTCGCGCGGGCGCAGCCGGCGGCCGTCGGCCGACCAGCGATGCACCCAGCCGGCGATGATGTGCATCAGCGCGACGTCGCCGCCGATGGCACGACGCACGCCGGGCCGCAGCACCTTCACCGCAACCTCGGTGCCGTCCTTCAGCGTCGCGAAATGCACCTGCGCGACCGAGGCGGAGGCGACCGGCTCGCGCGAGAAGGTCGCGAACAGCTGGTCGGGATGCTGGCCGAGCGAACGTGTGATCTCGGCGATGGCCAGTTCGGACGGGAACGGCGGCACGCGGTCCTGCAGCAATGCGAGTTCGTCGGCCAGGTCAGGCGGCATCAGGTCGCGCCGCGTCGACAGCACCTGGCCGAACTTCACGAAGATCGGGCCAAGCTCTTCGAGCGCGCGCCGCAGCCGCACGCCGCGCGGCGCGGAGATGTCGCGCCAGAACAGCAGGCCGGACAGCAGCCGCAGCGACGCGGGCGACTTCACGCCGCTCAGGATGATCTCGTCGAGCCCGTAGCGTAGCGCGACGCGGAGGATTTTCAGCACCCGCAGCACGCGGGCGATCATGCGGAGGCTCCGGCAGCTTTTTCAAGCAATGCGATGCGCTTGCCGAGACGCTCGACATCGTCGCGCAGCGTGGCGACGGCGCCGGCGAAGTCGTCGCCGGCCCGCCGGTACAACAGCGTCGGATTTTCTTCGAGCAGGTATTCGGCGAGGTTCTCGACCAGCTTGCGCCCGCCGGACTTTGCGGTCGCGGCCGCATCGCGGGCGGCCGCTGCAATGCGCACCGCGGCAATGTCGCCGACGAAGGGCGCGAGGTCTTCCTCGGCCTCCCAGCGCAGGCCCTGCGCGACTTCGGAAATCGTGCGCGCGAAATCGGCGTCGCCGCTGAGGGTCACGTAGGAAAACGCGCGTTCGCGGTTCGCGAGGATCTGCGGCAGGTCGGCGGCATCGATGCGGATGGTGACGCTGGCGTTGGCATCATGGGCCGGCTGCAGCAGGCCGTCGGCGGCGACCGCCAGCTGCAGGCGCAGGCCGCCGGCGTCGATGCGGGCGAGCTTGCCGGCATGGGCCGCGAGCTTGTCGCGCAGCGAAGGCTGGCGCGACAGCAGGTGGTTCAGGGTGGCGGCGAAGGGGCGGTCGAGCGTAGTCATGTTGTCAGTCGTCGGCAGAATCCAGCTGGCGCCGGCACACCTCAGAGCTTCACGCCGACATGCAATGCCGCGACACCGGCGGTGAGATTGAAGTACTCGACGCGCTCCAGACCGGCGTCCTGCATCATCGTCTTCAGGGTTTCCTGGTCCGGATGCATGCGGATCGACTCGGCCAGATATTTGTAGCTCTCGGCATCATTCGCGATCTTCTGGCCCAGCCACGGCAGCACCTTGAACGAGTACAGGTCGTAGGGCTTCTGCAGCGGCTCGGCGACCTTCGAGAACTCCAGCACCAGCAGCTTGCCGCCGGGCTTGAGCACGCGGCGCATCTCGGCGAGCGCGGCGTCCTTGTGCGTCATGTTGCGCAGGCCGAAGGCAACCGACACGCGGTCGAAATAATTATCGGGGAAAGGCAGCTTCTCGGCGTCGCAGATCAGCGTCGGCAGCAGCAGCCCCGCATTGATCAGGCGATCGCGGCCGACGCGCAGCATCGATTCGTTGATGTCGGTATGCCAGACCTCGCCGGTCGGGCCGGCGCGTTTCGCGAAAGCCTTCGTCAGGTCGCCGGTGCCGGCGGCAATGTCGAGCACCTTGAAGCCGGGGCGGATGCCCGCCTGCGCGACGGTGAAGATCTTCCAGACCCGGTGCAGGCCGGCCGACATCAGGTCATTCATCACGTCGTATTTGGCCGCGACTGAATGGAAGACCTCGGCGACCTTCTTCACCTTCTGTTCTTCAGGGACTTGCTGGAAGCCGAAATGGGTCTGGGTCATGGGGGCGGTGCGGGAGGCTTTGCGAACGAACCTGCATTATACAAGCGGGGGGATGGGGCTGAAGCCCACGGGAAACCCCGTCCGTGCCGGTGATTCGTTTTACCTGCACGACAGCGAAGGCGGCTTGCATGACGCCGACTTGCCTGCAGATGACTGCGAAGACGTGTAAGCCGTCGCGACACCCACTCGCCGCGGCTGCTGCCTGAACCTTGCCGGGCAGGTCTGTACTCACGACGACCCGCAGGCCAAGGTCTGCGTTCGATCAACGAGAGTAAGAACTGTCATGCGCCCAAACGATCTTCCTACCCCGAACACGCCCTTCGCCGACTTCACTACCCATACCCCCGGCATTCCGGGGCGGCCTGACTCTCCCGCCCCGAATCCAGCCCCGCAGCCCGCCGATCAGCAAGCTGCACCGCGCATGCAGGCACGGGCACGACAGGCAGAAGAAGACTTCATGCAGGTGGATGTGGATGGCTCGACTGAAAACGCCAGGAGGGTCGACGACAACGGCAATGACAACACCGGCCGCACGCGTGGCACCAAGCGCAACCGGCCGGGGGACAGCGCGGGCGAAGACGGAAACACTTCCGGAGACTCGTCAGAGGAATCGACCGAACCCAACATCACGCACGGCCCTCGCGGCAAAAAGGCGCGCACTACAGCGTCTACTACAACGCCCGCCCCGGCGTTGCCGCCGGCACCGCAAGACTGGCAGCAGCGGGTCAACCCCACGCTCGACCACAATGTCCTGAGCGCCCTCGTACACCACTTCGGCCCGGGCGGCAACCCTGAAGTGGGGCTGCAATTGCTGTTCGGTCCGCCGGCGCTGCGCCCTGCCGGACAGTTCTGCATCCGCCCCATCGGCAGCAGTTCACTGCGACAGCCAATCAAGGACCTGCTGACCAACTGCGGCGCGCTCTCGCTTGGCCACAGCTTCGAAGAAGGCACGCTCATCCTGCATGCCGAAGGCTTCGATGCCGCACGCTTCAAACAGGGGCTGCTCGATCTCCAGAGGGCAGAAGCGCCAGACGGCAATGGTCCCTGCTTCACGGCGCTCATGTTTGCCGTCCAGTGGGGCGAGCCCGGCATCGTGAGCGAGCTGCTGGCCAACGGCGCTCTCCCGGGCGCACGGACAAGCGATGGCGAGACCGCGCTGCACCTGGCAGCCTGGGCCGGGCATACCGAGATCCTTGAACTGCTCGTCGCGCATCTGGTTGCCGTGCATACGCCGCAAGGCGAGGGGCAACGAGTATCACCGGCCTTGACTGGCGCTCTGGATGCACTGGACACCTTTGGCCGCACGGCGCTTGGCATGGCCGCCGGCCGCGGGCACTACCAGGCGTGCAAGCTGCTATTGAACAAGGGCGCGAGCGCCGAACTGGACGATGAAGATGCCAACAAGGTGCAGCAGCCGCTGCTCTGTGCCGCCGAACATGGCCATGCAGCCGTCTGCGCACTGCTGTTGCAGCATGGCGCCAGCGTCGACCCCCGGAACACGAACGGTGAAACGCCCCTGATTCTGGCAGCCTCGCATGGCAATCTGGCTTCTTGCACGATCCTGGTGGAGCACGGTGCAGACCTGGGTGCCGAAAGCAGCTACGGGTGGACGCCGCTGGCGGATGCCGTCTATAGCGAGAGTCCGGTCGTCGTCCGCTACTTGCTTGAACAGGGAGCGGCACCCAACCAGCAGAACAGCGATGGCAAGACAGCCTTGATGAAGGCATGCCAGCAAGGCTCGGCCGAGCTGGTCGAGCTGCTGCTCAAGCATGGCGCCGACCCGAACCTGTCCAGAGAAAATGGCAAATCCGCGTTGCTGCTTTCCAGTTCAGCAAAGACGGTCGAGCTGCTGATCCGGTACGGCGCAGATTTGCATTCGAACGATCAAGGTTTCACGGCGCTGACCCGCGCCTTCAAAAAGGGGCTGCTCGACATCGTTCCCGTACTGCTGCAGCACCAGGTGCCTGCCGACCCGCTGGCGCTCGGCCTGAAGCCGGCTGCCACGCCCCTGCTTGCCTGGGATTTCCAGCCCGCGTCGATATCGCAGCATTCAGCGTCCCAACTGCTGGACATCCTGCAGCGGCATGGCATGCCGCTGCATCATGTCAACGCGAATGGCGAGGATGCGCTGATGCTGGC
>CAYZXP010000105.1:0-11153 GCA_964482415.1 uncultured Bifidobacterium sp.
GACCGCTGCGGGCCGCCGGCGTGGGGCGCGGCGATGGTATCACGCGGCGCAAAAAGCGGATGATCGCGCCGCGCCGCGTGAAATTCTGCATTTCCCTCTCCGGAAATTGATATATTTGCAATTAATATCCGTACCCGGGAGCACGCATCATCGACACCGCCCACCTCTCGCGCATTGCCCCGCCCCCTGCTGCCACGCCCCGCGCCTTGCAACGACCATGGTCCGAGGTCAGCGACAGCACCGGCCTGATCGGCGCAAGCACGCTGTGCCTCATGCTGGTCTGGGCGCGCGCGACCAGCCTGCCGACGGCGGCCGCGATGCTGCTCTTCCTTGCGATGCCGGCGCTGGCGATGTCCGTGTGGACGCTGCTGGTTGAGAAGGCACACCTGCGCGAATCGACCGGGCTGGATTACTCGGTGCGGCTGCCGTGGGCAGAAGTGATGGACATCACGCGCACCAAGATGCTCGGGCTGGGCGCAACCTTCCTGCTGTTCGCGGTCGGCTATTTCGCGCTGCGCAATTATTCGGCGCCTTCGTATTCGCTGTACGTGCGGGCGGCAGCGTGGATCGCGCCCGTGCTGTGGGTCGTGTCGCCGCTGTACATCATCCCGACCACGCGGCACATGCGCGAGCCGCGCGACGGCCTCTGGCATTTCGGCAAATTCGTGTCGCTGAACCGTCAGGCGGCCGACCGGGAGAAAGTGAAGGATCACCTGCTGGCGTGGGCCGTAAAGGCGTTCTTCCTCGCCTTCATGATCTCCATCCTGCCGGCGAACGTGGCCGGCATCCTGCAGGCGGACCTGTTCATGGCGCTGGTCGATCCGATGGCGGCCCTGCAGCTGCTGATCCGGCTGTCCTTCCTGTTCGACGTCTGCTTCGGGACGATTGGCTACCTGATGACTTTCCGCGTGCTCGACTCGCACATCCGGACGGCCAACCCCTACCTGTCCGGCTGGCTCGCGGCGCTGTCCTGCTATCCGCCGTTCCTGCTGATGAGCTCAGGCGGCCCGATGGACTACCGGACCGGCACGCAGGAGTGGACCGTCTGGCTTGCCGCGCATCCGACGCTGATGGTGACCTGGGGTTGCGCGATCCTTGCGCTCGCCGTGTTCTATGCGTGGGCCACCGTCGTCTTCGGCATTCGCTTCTCCAACCTCACGCATCGCGGCATCATCACCGCCGGCCCTTATCGCTGGTTCCGGCACCCGGCCTACACCGCGAAGAACCTGATGTGGTGGCTGGTGCACATGCCCTTCCTCGCCGCAGGCGGCGCCGGCGATGCGGTGCGCAACTGCCTGCTGCTGGCGATGGTGAATGCGGTCTATTACGCGCGCGCCAAAACCGAGGAGCGCCACCTGATGGCCGACCCGCGCTATCGCGAGTATTCGGCGTGGATAGGCGAGCACGGCGTGCCGGCCCGCATTGCGCGCTGCCTCGGGCTGCGCAAGTCACGGCAGCCGTCCTGACGCGGCCGCTGCGACAGGATCAGCGAAACAGCCGGTAAACCTCCCGGCCGAGCGCATCATTGGCCGGCTTCCAGTCGATGCGCCGGCTGTTGCCGAGCACGACCACCACCTCGCCGTTCTCGAACAGCGCCGCGAACGCGGTCACGCCGGGCATGCTGCCATCGCGCCAGAACAGGGTGCGCGCATCGCCTTCGCGATAGCGGTAAAAGCCGGCGACATGGCAGCCGCGCCAGCGATCGATCGCGCAGCCGGCGGGCGCGGCCAGCGCGGCGGCAAGGACCGGCGCCGGCAGCAGCGGCGAAGCCGGCCCGAAAGCCTGCCGCATCCAGCCGGCGAAGTCGGCCGCGGTGCCGCCCCATCCGCCTGAGGCGAGATGGACACGGTAATCCATGTGCAGCAGCGCGCGCGAATCTTCCGGGGTTTCATAGAAATGCCCCGGCTCGTCGTCGGCATAACGCCCGCCGGCAGCTGGCCGGATCGCGTTCGGCCGTGCGGGCCCGAACAACTCGCGATGGATCAGCTCTGGCAACGGATGGCCATCGATGCGGGCGAGCACCTGCCCCAGCAGGCAATAACCGACGTTGGAATAGGCAAAGCGGCTGCCCGGACGATAGTCCAGGCGAACGGTGGTCAGGCGCTCCAGCCGGTCCGGGCACCAGGGATCGGGCCCGAACATCGGGTCGCCACCCAGCTCGCGGTCAAAACCGGCCGTGTGGTTCATCAATTGCGCAACCGTGATCTCGTGCCAGCGCGGGTCGGCGAATTCGCCGTCGATGCCCAGCAGATTGGTCACCCGGTCTTGCGGATGCAGTCGTCCGGCCGCCTCCATCCGCAGCGCCAGCGCGAGCGTCAGCAGCTTGGACAGGCTCGCATAGCGCATCCGGTGGTCGATGCGCATTTGCTCGGGAAACGGCGCAAAACGGGACCAGCCGCTGGCACAGCCGAGCATGTGGCCCTGCGCGTCGACATGGGCGATCTGCACGCCGGGCAGGCCATGCCGCTGCGCCCAGCGCGCGAGTTCGTCGATGCGCGGATCCGACGGACCATCGCAGCGGGTCATGGCGGGCAGCAGCGACTGCACCGGCGGAATGCGCTCGCCCGCGCTGAACAACAGCACCCAGCCCGCGGCCAGCAGCAGCGACAGGGACAGCAATTTCGATTTGCCGACGAAAGCCTTGATCGCACGAGCCAGTCGATACCGCATCGGACACTACCTTGCAGGAGAGTTTGATTTGTTGCTTGCGAACGGTCGACCGGGGGTTTTCCCCGGCTGTACGGCAGGGCCTTGCTGCATGTCGCAGGCCATCGCCGTGTGGCCGGACGCCCATCCGCTTGTCGCTCGAGTCCCTGCCGCGCGATGCTGACCGGCAGCAGGATTTCCTCGCGGCGGTGGCCGCCTGCTCCTCTGCGCGACAAGCGCCGGGTTGACACGGATTGCCTGTCACAACGACCGTCGGCGACCATGAACCCGATGATGCCACGCCTGCATGGCTGCCAGCGGCAATCATGGCCCTCGACGCATGTCGAGGCTGGCAAGCGCACGGCATTTGTCGGCGTCGATGTCGGTTAAAACTGAACGTCCAAAGCAAAAAGGGCAGTCCGCATGGACTGCCCTTCTCACTTTTTTTGGTGCCGCTGACCGGAATCGAACTGGTGACCTTCGCATTACGAATGCGCTGCTCTACCGACTGAGCTACAGCGGCGACTACCGAAAACCTTGCCTGTACTGCTCGCCATCAGACTGCTGGCGTCGTGCGCGACCCTGATTCAGGATCGGCGAAGCTCGCTATTGTAGCAACTTCATACCCGGGCGGCAAATTTCCTGAAGCCGGTTCCGTCCGGGCCAGGCCGGCCGCCGCAGGCGGGCCGGCCCGTGGCCTGCTTACTGCTCGCTGTGGTAGCCAGTGACCCGCTCGACCTCGTTCTTCGAACCGAGGAACACCGCGACCCGCTGGTGCAGCGTATGCGGCTGGATGTCGAGGATGCGCGTCTTGCCGTCCGTGGCCACGCCGCCGGCCTGTTCGACCAGCATCGACATCGGGTTGGCTTCGTACATCAGGCGCAGCTTGCCCGGCTTGTCCGGGTCGCGCGCGTCGGCCGGATACATGAAGATGCCGCCGCGGTTCAGGATGCGATGCACATCCGCCACCATCGACGCGATCCAGCGCATGTTGAAGTTCTTGCCGCGCGGCCCCGTCTTGCCGGCCTCGAGCTCGCTGACGTAGCGCTTCACCGGCGGGAACCAGTGGCGCGAGTTGGACGCATTGATCGCGTACTCGGCCGTGTCCTCCGGAATGCGGATGCCGCGCTGGGTCATCACCCACGAACCCATCTCGCGGTCCAGCGTGAAGCAGTTCACGCCGTTGCCGGTGGTGAGCACCAGCACCGTCTGCGGACCATAGACGGCATAGCCGGCAGCCACCTGCTTCGTGCCCGGCTGCAGGAAGTCCTGCTCGGTCGGCTCCTTCATGCCTTCCGGCGCCTTCAGCACCGAGAAGATGGTGCCGATGGTGACGTTGACGTCGATGTTGGATGAGCCGTCGAGCGGATCGAACAGCAGCATGTACTCGCCCTTCGGATAGCGGTTCGGGATCGGATGGATGGTCTCCATCTCTTCCGACGCCATCGCCGCGAGGTGGCCGCCCCATTCGTTCGCCTGCAGCAGAATCTCGTTGGAGATGATGTCGAGCTTCTTCTGGATCTCGCCCTGCACGTTTTCGCTGCCGGCCGCGCCGAGCACGTCGCCGAGCGCGCCCTTGCCGACCGCATGGCTGATGGTCTTGCACGCGCGTGCGACCACTTCGATCAGCAGCCGCAGTTCGGCCGGAATGGTGTTGTTCAGCCGCTGCTCCTCGATCAGGTGCTGCGTCAGGCTGATGCGTTTCATGGATTCCCCTGTAGTGAAATGATGAATCTGGTAGGTCCGGGCGTTGTGCGCGTTCGGGTTCAGTCGGCCAGCGCCTTGCCGATCACCTCGGCAACGTCATTCGACAGCTTCTTCGCCGCCGCGACACGCTCCAGCGCCGCCTTCATGCTCGCCTGCAGCGCCGGCACATACTTGCGCCAGCGGTCAAGCGCGCGCGCGAGCCGCGCGGCCACCTGCGGGTTGATCGCATTCAGCGCAATCACCTGCTCGGCCCAGAAGGCGTGCCCGCTGCCGTCGGCCGCATGGAATTGCGCCGGGTTGTTGTTGCAGAACGCGAACAGCAGGCTGCGCGCGCGGTTCGGGTTCTTCAGCGTGAAGGCCGGGTGCTTCATCAGCTCGCGCACCTGCGCCACCGTGGTCGATGGCGCGGTCGCCTGCAGCGTGAACCACTTGTCGATCACCAGCGCCTCGTCGTCGAAGTCCGCGTAGAACTGCTGCAGCGCGTCGGCCGTGCCGGGTGCGCCATTGTTGACCATCGCCGCCAGCGCGGCGATGCGGTCGGTCATGTTGGTCGCGCCATCGAGCTGCTCACGCATCAGCGCTTGCACGGCGTCATCACCGAGCTCGGCCAGGTAAGCCAGTGCGTTGTTGCGCAATGCGCGGCGGCCGGCCGGCTCCGGATCGGGACGGTAGGCGCCGCCGACATGGTTCGCGTGATACAGCTCCAGCAGGTCGGCATGCAGCGCATGCGCAAGATAACGGCGCAGCGCGCGGCGCGCGCGGTGGATCGCCTGCGGGTCGATCGCGGCCGACTGTTCGGCCAGCATGCCTTCAGACGGCAGCGTCAGCGCGAGGTCGCGGAAGGCCGGGTCGAGCGAGGCATCGCGCAGCAGTTTCCTGAGCGCGTCGGCAATCAGCTTGTCCTCGTCGGTCGTCGCATACGACAGGTCGGCTGCCACGCCGGACGCGGCCAGCGCCAGCAGCCGGCGCGTGGCCAGCCGCTGCCCCGCCTCCCAGCGGTTGAACGGATCGCTGTCATGCGCGAGCAGGAAGGCCAGCTCGCCGTCGGTGTAGTCATAGTCGAGCACGACCGGCGCGGAGAAATCGCGCAGCAGCGACGGCACCGGACGCTGTTCGATGCCGGTAAAGGTGAAGCTCTGGGTCGCCTGCGTCAGCTCAAGCACCCGCGTGGTCGGCACCGTGTGCACCTCGACTTCGTCGGGCGCCTCGGCGTCGGCCAGTTGCAGCGGCAGGTCGTTGCCGTGCGCATCGAGCAGGCCGACCGCGACCGGGATGTGCATGGCCAGCTTGTCGGACTGGCCGGGCGTGGCCGGGCAGGACTGCGACAGCTCGAGCGTGAAGGTGCCGGCCGCCTCGTCGTAATGCGAGCGCACCGTCACGCGCGGCGTGCCGGCCTGGCTGTACCAGCGCTCGAACTGCGACAGGTCGCGCCCGCTCGCATCGGCCATCGCCGCGCGGAAGTCGTCACAGGTGACGGCCTGTCCGTCATGCCGCGCGAAATACAGGTCCATGCCCTTGCGGAATCCGTCGCGTCCGAGCAGGGTCTGGTACATGCGCACGACTTCGGCGCCCTTCTCGTAGATGGTCAGCGTATAGAAATTGTTGATCTCGACGTAGGAATCCGGCCGCACCGGGTGCGACATCGGCCCGCCGTCTTCGGGGAATTGCGCGGCGCGCAGCACGCGCACATCCTCGATGCGCTTGACCGCCCGGCCGCTGTCGCTGCCCATCATGTCGGCCGAGAATTCCTGGTCGCGGAATACCGTCAGGCCTTCCTTCAGCGACAGCTGGAACCAGTCGCGGCAGGTCACGCGGTTGCCGGTCCAGTTGTGGAAGTATTCGTGCGCAACCACCGACTCGATGCCGGCATAGTCCGCATCGGTGGCGATGCGCGGATTGGCCAGCACATACTTGGTGTTGAAGATGTTCAGGCCCTTGTTTTCCATCGCGCCCATGTTGAAGTCGCCGACGGCGACGATCATGAAGCGGTCAAGGTCGAGCTCGAGGCCGAAGCGTTCCTCATCCCAGCGAATGCTTTTCACCAGCGATTCCATCGCGTGCGACGTCTTGTCGAGGTTGCCGTCCTCGACCCAGACCTGCAGCAGCGCGTCGCGGCCGGATTTCAGCGTGATCGTCTGCTCCTCGCAGACCAGCTTGCCGGCGACCAGCGCAAACAGGTACGACGGCTTCCTGAACGGGTCTTCCCACAGCGCATAGTGGCGGCCGTCGCCAAGGTCGCCCTGCTCGACCAGGTTGCCGTTGGACAGCAGCACCGGATACTGCGCCTTGTCGGCGCGCAGCATCACGCGGTATTTCGCCATCACGTCCGGGCGGTCCGGGAAGAAGGTGATCTTGCGGAAGCCCTCGGCCTCGCACTGCGTGAAGAAATTCCCGTTCGACACGTACAACCCCATCAGCGAGGTGTTGCGGTCCGGGCGGACCAGCGTCTCGATCTCCAGCGTCAGCTCATCGGGCGCATGCGGCACCACCAGCCGTCCGTGCTCCAGCAGGTACTGCCGCTTGCTCAGCGCCTTGCCGTTGATGCGGATCGCGACCAGCTCGAGTTCTTCGCCGCACAGCACCAGCTCGCGCTGCGTGCTGTCGGGGTTGCGGCGCAGCGTGCTGCGCGCGGCGACCCGGGTCGCGGCGGGATCAAGGTCGAAACCGAGATCGAGGCTGTCGACCAGGTAGGACGGCGGCGCATAGTCAAGGCGATGGATGGCGGAGGCGGAATCGGTACGCATGGGGACTTGTGACAAAGTGTGAGTGCGTGAAGCCGGCATTCTATCAAGCCGCGACGACGCGGTAAGATCACGCCGTGTTCTGTTTCACTCGTGGAATGTGTATGCGAATCTTCAGGAAACTCCTTCTGCTCTGCGTTGCCGCGCTGCCCTTTGCGCTGGCCGGCTGCGCATCGACGATACGCTCGGAAGTCACGGCTTTCCACCAATGGCCGGCCGACGCGGGCGGGCGCAGCTTCGCGTTCTCGCACAACGCAGGCGACGCGCAAGACCTGGAGCGGCAGAACCATGAAAACCTGGTCCGGCTGCAGCTGCTCAAGATTGGCCTGCGCGATCCGGCGCCCGGCGAAACGGCCCAGCTGAAGGTGCGCGTTGACTACAGCATCAACGCACGTGACGTCCGCGTGATCGAGACCGTGCTGGTCGATCCGTGGTTCGGGTCGCCGTGGTACGGCCCCGGGTATTACAACCCGTACTGGGGCTGGCCCGGCTACGGGCATCCGTTCTACGGACCGAGGTGGCCGGCGATGCCGGTCGCCCGACAGCAGGAACGGCGTTTCACCGCACTCGACCGACAGCTGAAAGTGAAGATCGTCGACGCCGCCAGCCAGAAGGCCTGGTATGACGTCACCGTGCGCAGCACCGGGGAAAAAGGCAACCTGGTGGAGGTGATGCCCTATCTGGTCGATGCCGCCTTCCGGGACTTTCCGGGACCGAACGGCACGCCGCGCGTGATCGAAACAAAGGTTCCGCGCTGAGGTCCGGCGCGAGGAAAGCAAAACGGCGGATGGCGGCACGGGCCGGCATCCGCCGCAGTCTTCAGGTGACGACCTCGACCGAGATCCAGACGATCACCCCGATCAGCACCACCGAAACGGCCAGCGCGACCAGCAGCTTGCCGAATTTCGGCCCTTCGTCCGAACCATACGGCTGTTCGTCCGGGTGCTGCATCGGGTTGTCGTCGTGCGGATCCGTCATCGTCTGCTCCGAAGCGAAGGTTACGGCAGCAGGATGGTCGAGCCGGTGGTCTTGCGCGACTCGAGATCGATGTGCGCCTGCTGCACATCCTTCAGCTTGTAGCGCTGGTTGATGTCGATCTTGATCTTGCCGCTGGCGACCATGTCGAACAATTCGTTGGCCGTTGCCTCGAGGTCGGCGCGGGTTGCGGTGTAATGGAACAGCACCGGACGGGTGATGAACAACGAGCCACGCGAGGCCAGTTCCTGCAGGCCGAACGCCGGCACCGGACCCGACGCCGAGCCATAGCTGACCATCGTGCCCAGCGGCGACAGGCAATCGAGCGACTTGATGAAGGTGTCCGCGCCGATCGAGTCATACACCACCGGCACGCCCTTGCCGCCGGTGATTTCCTTCACGCGCGCGACCACGTCTTCCTTCGTGTAATTGATCGTGTGCGTGCAGCCGTGCGCCTTGGCGAGCGCCGCCTTTTCGTCGGAGCCGACCGTGCCGATCATGGTCACGCCGAGCGCCTTGGCCCACTGGCAGGCGATCAGGCCGACGCCGCCGGCCGCCGCGTGGAACAGGATGGTCTCGCCGCCCTTCAGCGGGAAGGTGCGACGGAACAGGTACTGCACCGTCATCCCTTGCAGCATCATCGCGGCCGCGGTCTCGAAGTCGATCGCGTCCGGCAGCTTCACCAGCTCGGCCGCGCTCATCACGCGCGCTTCCGCATAGGCGCCCGGCGGGCGGCATGCATAGGCAACGCGATCGCCAACCTTCACTTCGGTCACGCCCGGGCCGATCGCCTCGACCACGCCGGCGCCTTCCATGCCGATGCCGGCAGGCAGCGGCTGCGGATACAGGCCGGTGCGGAAATAGACGTCGATGTAGTTCAGGCCGATCGCATGGTGACGTACGCGTGCTTCGCCCGCGCCGGGTTCGCCGACCTCGACGTCCACGTATTCCATGACTTCCGGACCGCCGTTCTTGAAGCAACGGATTGCTTTTGTCATTCTGACCCCCGCCTTGTTGTTCTGTAAAAGCTTCGAATGATAACGCCAATCCGGCGCCGCTTCAGTATGCGCCGCCGGGGCCGGCCTTCGGTTTCGTCAAAGGGAAGACGCGGGCAGCGCCCGGGCGCGCTCAGTCGTTGCCGAACAGGTCGCGGCTGAATACCTTCGCGCGCACGTCTTCGAGTTCTTCGGTGATGCGGTTGGCGACGATCACGTCCGCCTCACGCTTGAACGCGTCAAGGTCGTTCACCACGCGCGAGCGGAAGAACTCGGTTTCATTTATCGTCGGTTCGTAGACGATCACTTCCACGCCCTTGGCCTTGATGCGCTTCATCACGCCCTGCGCGCTGGACGAGCGGAAATTGTCGGAGCCGGCCTTCATTGTCAGCCGGTACATGCCGACCACCTTCGGTTCACGCTGCAGGATGCTGGTCGCGATGAAGTCCTTGCGCGTGCTGTTCGACTCGACGATTGCATGGATCAGGTTCTGCGGCACGTCCTTGTAGTTGGCCAGCAGCTGCTTGGTGTCCTTCGGCAGGCAGTAACCGCCGTAACCGAACGACGGATTGTTGTAGTAGTTGCCGATGCGCGGATCGAGGCTGACGCCCTCGACGATCGGGCGCGTGTCCAGTCCGTGCGTCGCTGCATAGGTGTCGAGTTCGTTGAAGAAGGCCACGCGCATCGCGAGGAAGGTGTTGGCGAACAGCTTGATCGCCTCGGCCTCGGTGGGGCCGGTGAACAGCACCGGCACGTCCGGCTTCAGCGACGCCTCGACCAGCAGCTGCGCAAAGCGCTTTGCTTCCGGGCGCTCCGAACCGATCACGATACGCGACGGATACAGGTTGTCATACAGCGCGCGGCCTTCGCGCAGGAATTCCGGCGAGAAGATCAGGTTGTCGAAGCCATGCTGCTCGCGTGCGCGCTGCGTGAAGCCGACCGGAATGGTCGACTTGATCACCGCCAGCGCGTCCGGATTGATTTCCTTCACGTCGCGGATCACCGCATCGACCGACGCGGTATTGAAGTAATTCGTCTGCGGGTCGTAATCGGTCGGCGTGGCGATGATCACGAAGCTGGCGTCGCGGATCGCTTCATGGCGATCGGTGGTGGCGCGGAAATTCATCTGCCCGGATTGCAGCTGTCGCTCGATGTCGGCATCGACGATGGGCGAAATGCCGCGGTTGAGCTTCGCGACCTTCTCTTCGCTGATGTCCAGCGCGACCACCTCGTTGCGCTGCGCGAGCAGCATCGCCAGCGACAGTCCGACGTATCCGCAACCTGCAATTGCAATCTTCAAAATATTTCCTCTCGCCGGGCGCGCCGCCGGTGCCTGCCCGAATGAATTGACCGCCGGGATTATATCTGCCGCACCGCAATAAACCGAGGCCGTGCGCATTCCCCGCCACGAATTTGCGCGAGGGGCGGTATGGTAAAATCCGCCCCCTGTTTTCGCGCCTGTCACACGCAGCCTTTCTCTTCCCTCCGCTTGAACCTCAAGCCGAAACGCTGCCGAAAAGCAGCCGAAAAGCGCGGCACGAGGCCGGCAAAACCAACCCAGAAAGAACGACGAACATGGCAGGACACAGCAAATGGGCCAACATCAAGCACAAGAAGGCCGCCACTGACGCGAAGCGGGGCAAGATCTGGACCCGCCTGATCAAGGAAATCACGGTCGCGGCCCGGCTCGGCGGCGGCGATCTCAACGCCAACCCGCGCCTGCGCCTGGCGGTGGAAAAGGCGGCCGACGCCAACATGCCGAAAGATAACGTCAGCCGCGCGATCCAGCGCGGCACCGGCGGCCTCGAAGGCGCGAACTATGAAGAAATCCGCTACGAGGGCTATGGCCTGAACGGCGCCGCGATCATCGTTGATTGCATGACTGACAACCGCGTGCGCACCGTCGCGGAAGTCCGCCATGCATTCAGCAAGTTCGGCGGCAACATGGGTACCGAGGGCTCGGTTGCCTTCCTGTTCAAGCACTGCGGGCAGATGCTGTTCGCGCCGGGCACGGACGAGGACACGCTGATGGAGGCCGCGCTCGAAGCCGGCGCCGACGACGTGATCGCCGACGACGAAGGCGGCTTCG
>CAYZXP010000106.1:0-10806 GCA_964482415.1 uncultured Bifidobacterium sp.
TTCAGCATCGGCACTTCCTTCTCGACCAGCTTGTCGCCCTGCACTTCGAGGATCTTGTAATGCTCGCCCTTGAGCTGATGGTCGTCGGTACGCTTGGTTTCTTCATAGCGGCCTTTCAGGCCCGACGCGTAGAAGGTCGCCGCATTCGACGACTGGTCGGCGCCGAACAGGTCGATGGTCACGCTGAAATGGAAGTTCAGGTAGCGCTGGATGGTCGGCAGGTCGATCACGCCCTGCTGGCGCAGTACGGCAGGATCGTCAGTACCGAGCTGCTTCATCACCTCGCAGGTACGCTGGATCGTGCGCGACACGCCCGATTCGCCGACGAACATGTGGTGCGCTTCTTCCGTCAGCATGAAGCGGCAGGTGCGCGACAGCGGGTCAAAGCCCGACTCAGCCAGTGCGCACAGCTGGAACTTGCCGTCGCGATCGGTGAAGTAGGTGAACATGTAGAACGCCAGCCAGTCCGGCGTCTCTTCATTGAACGCCTGCAGGATGCGCGGGTTGTCTTCCGATCCCGAATTCCGCTGCAGCAGCGCCTCGGCTTCCTCGCGGCCATCACGGCCAAAATACTTGTGCAGCAGGTAGACCATCGCCCACAGGTGGCGTCCCTCTTCGACGTTCACCTGGAACAGGTTGCGCAGGTCATACTGCGACGGGCAGGTCAGGCCGAGATGGCGCTGCTGCTCGACCGACGCCGGCTCGGTGTCGCCCTGCGTGACGATGATGCGGCGCAGGTTGGCACGATGCTCGCCGGGCACGTCCTGCCAGGCGGCCTCGCCCTTGTGCTCGCCGAAATTCACCTGACGGCCGGCCTCCGGCGCATTCAGGAAAATCCCCCAGCGATAGTCCGGCATCTTCACATGGCCGAATTGCGCCCAGCCATCGGGCGTGGTGCTGATCGCGGTGCGCAGGTAGACATCGAAATTCTGCGAGCCGTCCGGGCCCATGTCCTGCCACCACTGCAGGTAGTTCGGCTGCCAGTGCTCGAGCGCGCGCTGCAGGGCGCGGTCTTCCGACAGGTTCACGTTGTTCGGGATCTTTTCGCTGTAGTTGATTGAGCTCACGGTGTCTCCTCTCGAGGCTGGCCGATGTTGGGGGGATTGTTTTTTTTAAACTCTGTCGAAATCGAATTTCGCCTTGTTGCCGCTGCCATAGACCTTCAGCGCGCCGAGTTCGCCAACGGCGTTCGGACGGTTGAAGATCCAGTTCTGCCATGCCGACAGGCGACCGAACACGCGCGTGGCCATGTTCTCCTTGCCGTTGAAACGCAGGTTGGCTTCCATGCCGGTCAGCGCGTCCGGCGACATGCTGGCGCGCTCTTCCAGCGCGAGACGGATCTCGTCAGCCCAGTCGATGTCGTCCGGATTCGCGGTCACCAGACCGAGTGCCATGGCAGCGTCTGCATCGAGCGGCTCGCCGGCCTTCGCCTTCAGCACGGCCAGCTGCGCTTCGTCGTCATAGAAGCGGCGCGCCAGCCGTGACTGGTCGGTGACCATCGGCAGCGGGCCGAAATTCATCGCCGACAAGGTCAGCGCCGGCGCCGCGTCCGGCGTATCCGGCAGCGCCAGCATGTAGCTGCGGTCGGCCGCAAAGGCCAGTTCGGCCAGCGTGCCGGCAAAACACGAGCCCTCGTCAATCAGGGCAAACAGGCTGCGCGAGGACACATCAATGCGTGCGAAGGTGCGACGGATCAGGCCGATGGTCTCGCGCACCAGCCAGTGCGAGGCATTCGCTGCCAGCACCGCATCGCAGGCCAGCACGGCTTGCGCATCGCCGGCCGTCTTCAGCAGCCAGGTGCCGATGTCGGTTTCATTGGTGCGCAGGTGCAGGATCGCGTCGTCCAGTTCGCGCGCCATCTGCAGCGGCCACCAGTGCACGCCGGCCGCCTCGATGCCGGCGATGTCCGTCGGCTGCGCAGTCGCCGGCGCGCTGACCGTGATCGTCGCGTTGCGCGCGCTGCGGTCGATCGCGACCGAAACAAAACCGTAATTCACGCCGTCGCTGCTGAACTCGCGCTGCAGCGGCGTCAGCGACACGCCCTTCGCCTCGGCCGGCCGGTCGCTCTGCGCAGCCAGCTTCAGTGCCTGCTCGCGTACCGCCTGCACGAACTGCGCGGGCTTGGCGATCTCGTCGACCAGCTTCCAGTCCTTCGCGCGCTGTCCACGCACGCCTTCGGATGTCGTGCAGAAAATATCCGCATGATCATGCCGCACCTTGCGCTTGTCCGTCAGGCGCGTCAGGCCGCCGGTGCCGGGCAGCACGCCCAGCAGCGGCACCTCAGGCAGGCTGACCGACGACGAGCGGTCATCCACCAGCAGGATCTCGTCGCAGGCCGCGGCCAGCTCGTAACCACCGCCGGCGCAGGCGCCGTTCACCGCCGCGAGGAACTTCAGCCCGGAATGCTGACTGGAGTCCTCGAGGCCATTGCGCGTCTCGTTGGTGAATTTGCAAAAATTGACCTTCCAGGCATGCGAGGACTTGCCGAGCATGAAGATGTTCGCACCCGAGCAGAAAATGCGGTCGCGCCCGCTGGTGATGACCACGGTACGCACTGCCGGATGCTCGAAGCGGATGCGCTGCACCGCGTCGTGCAGCTCGATGTCAACGCCGAGGTCATAGGAATTCAACTTCAGCTTGTAGCCGTCGCGCAGGCCGCCATCCTCGTCGACCATCATGGTCAGCGTGGCGACGGGCCCATCAGTTGCCAGCGTCCAGTGCCGGTATTTGTCAGGGGAAGTCTCGTAGTCGACGACGATCGGGGCGCTCATGGGTCTCCTGATGCAATATGGTGCAATCGTTTTTGGTTGAAGCACTATATTGCATGTCGTTGAGCGCGTCAATGCACCCGCGTACCCGCGGGCCGGCTGCGCTCAGGCCGGCACCTGCTCCAGCAACCGGGAAAAAGCGAGGTCAGCCGGCATGTCGCCCGTATCAAAGGTCTTGTCAGCCTTCGAATAGAACTGTGCGCGGCTCTCGAGGATGCGCTTGAGGTCGTCCATCGCCTCGCGGTTGCCCGACATGGGACGGCGATCCCCCTGGGCCAGCACCCGGCTCATGTGCTCCTCCGGCGAGGCTTTCAGCCACACGGTATAGCAATGCGTGAGCAGCAGGTTGAAGGTCGCCGGCTCGGAAACGATGCCGCCCGGCGTCGCGATCACGGCGCGCGCATGCGTGCGGATCACCTCCTCCAGCGCGCGCTGCTCATAGCGGCGGTAGGCCGTCTGCCCGTACAGCGAATGGATTTCATCAATGCTGCAGCCGGCCAGCATTTCGATCTGCGCGGACAGCTCGATGAAGGGAACGCCCAGCGTTTGCGCGAGCTTGCGCCCGAGGCTGGATTTGCCGGCGCCGCGCAGCCCGATCAGCGCGATGCGCTGCCGGCGGGTCGCCTCGCTGGTCGGCTTCTCGAACATTTCGGCCAGTACCGTGCGCGCGTGCGCGAGCTCCTCGTCGCTGCGGCCGCGCAGGATCTCGCGGATCATCAGCCAGTCCGGCGACGACGCCGTCTCGTCGCCGGTCATCTCGGCCAGCGAGCAGTTCAGCACCGCGCACAGCTGCCGCAGGAACTGGATCGACGCATTGCCGACGCCGGTTTCGACGTTCGCGACATGCCTCTCGGATACCTCGGCCAGGTTCGCCAGCGCCTTGCGCGTCAGCCCGCGACGGGCGCGCAGCAGCCGCACGCGTTCGCCGAGCGCGGTAAGAAACGGATCTTTTTCGGATAGAGCCTGATCTGGGATAGACATGGGATCACTCAGGTCGCCTGCCTTGACGCAGGCAAGATATTGCACTTACACTCAAAGCCACATGCATTATAGATTCACACCCTGAAAACACCAAAGCGCCGGCAGTGCGCCCCGGGGGAGACCGATTTGGAAGTGCAGTCATTCCAGGCCCTGATCGCAGGCCTGACCGCAGAGATTGCCGGCCGTCCGCTGGACGCCGCGCTGGCCGACGACCTGAACACCCGCCACGGGCCGGGCAGCAACAGCTATCGCGAAATTTTCGATGCTTGCCGCTCGGCGATTGCCGCCGGCTGGATGTGCAAGCACGAAGGCGGCGGCATACGCTACGGCCGCGTGATCAAGCCGGCGCCGGAGATCCACGGCTTTTCGGTCGACGTGGTCGACATGGAGAACGTCGTGGGTCCGCACCATGCGCACCCGAACGGCGAGATCGACCTGATCATGCCGCTGACCGACGGCGCGCAATTCGACGGCCATCCGGCCGGCTGGTGCGTGTACGGCCCCGGCAGCGCACACAAGCCGACCGTCTCTTCCGGCCGCGCGCTGGTGCTGTATCTTCTGCCACAGGGCGCGATCGAATTCTCGCGAAACGCCTGAACGCGCCGCCGCCGGCGCGCTGCCTCCCTCCTCAACCGAACCTGACTTTCATGACCACATTCCTGAACAACCACCTCGGCGGCCAGTGGCAGCCGGCCGCACGCGCAGTGCATACGCTGACCGATCCGGTCACCGGCGACGAACTGGCCGTGACCGGCGGCGCGGCCGAGGGCCTTGAGGAAGGCTTCGCCTTCGCCCGCAACGAAGGCGCGAAGGCGCTGCAGGCGATGAGCTACGGCCAGCGGGCGGCGATGCTGGCCGACGCGGTCAAGCTGCTGCAGTCGAAACGCGACGACTACTACGCAATCTCGCTGGCCAACTCCGGCACGACCAAGGCCGACTCCGGCATCGACGTCGACGGCGGCCTGTTCACGCTGGGCTTCTATGCGAAGCTCGGCGCCGCGCTCGGCGACGCGAGGTCGCTGACCGATGGCGCAGCGGCGGTCATGTCGAAGGACCAGCTGTTCCAGTCGCAGCACCTGATGGTGCCGGTGAAGGGCCTGGCGCTGTTCATCAACGCCTTCAACTTCCCCAGCTGGGGCCTGTGGGAGAAGGCCGGCCCCGCGCTGCTGTCCGGCGTGCCGGTGGTGATCAAGCCGGCAACGGTCACCGCCTGGCTGACCCATCAGATGGTCAAGGACGTGATCGACGCCGGCATCCTGCCGCCGGGCGCGCTGTCCATCGTCTGCGGCAGCTCGGCCGGCCTGCTCGACGCGCTGACGCCGTTCGACGTGCTGTCCTTCACTGGCTCGGCCGACACCGCAGCGACGATTCGCGCGCATCGCGCGGTCGCGCGCGACTCGGTCCGCGTGAACATCGAGGCCGACAGCCTGAACGTCTCCATCCTCGGCGAAGACGCCGCGCCGGGCACGCCGGCATTCGACCTGTACGTCGAGAACCTCGCCCGCGACATCACGATCAAGAGCGGACAGCGCTGCACCGCGCCGCGCCGCGCGCTGGTGCCGCGCGGCTACCTGCATGCAGTCGGCGAAGCCGTCGCGGGCAAGCTCGCCGCCATCCGCATCGGCAATCCGCGCCATCCCGACACCGCGATGGGTTCGCTGGTCAGCCGCGCGCAATATGACAGCGTGCAGGAAGGCCTTGCGATGCTGAAGGGAGAAACCAGTGTTCTGTTCGACGGCAATGCACAGCCGCTGCTGGACGCCGGACCGGCATCAGCCTGCACCGGCCCCAGCCTGCTGGCGGTGCGTGATGCCGATGCAGCGACGAAGGTGCACGAGCACGAAGTGTTCGGCCCGGTTTCCTGCCTGATCGGCTACCGCGACAGCGCGCATGCGGTCGACATCGCGCACCGCGGCCTCGGCTCGCTGGTGGCGTCGGTGTACAGCGGCGACAACGCGCTGATGGCGCGCCTCGCACACGAACTGGCAGCGTCGCACGGTCGCGTGCACCTCGTCAGCCCCGAAGTCGGCAAGACACAGACCGGCCACGGCAACGTGATGCCTGCGTCAATCCACGGCGGCCCGGGCCGCGCCGGTGGCGGCGAAGAGCTCGGCGGCCTGCGCGCGCTGGGCTTCTATCACCGCCGCAGCGCGGTGCAGGGCCCCGCCGCGGCGCTCGAACTGATGAAACAAGGAAGTACCGGCTACGGCTATTGAGCCGCAGCCTGAATATCAACCGGCGGCCAGACAAAAAACACTACAGGCCGCCGCAGGAGGAGACAACCATGCATCATGCAGGCAAGGCGCCGCCCGAGCGCTTCAATTTCGCTCGCCATGTGCTTGCGCTCAACGGCGCGCGCGCCGCGAAAATCGCCTATCGCGACGACCACGGCGAACTGAGCTACGGCGAACTGGACGACCGCGTGCGCCGCTTTGCCGCCGGACTGCTCGCGCAGGGCGTGCGGCCCGAGCAGCGTGTGCTGCTGATCATGCTGGACACCATCGACCTGCCGGTCGCCTTCCTCGGCGCACTGTACGCCGGCGTGGTGCCGGTGCCGGTCAATACGCTGCTGCCGTCGGATAACTATGCGTACATGATCGCGCACTGCGACGCGAAACTGATCATCGTCTCCGACCTGCTGCTGCCGACCGTGCAAAAGGCGCTCGCGCAATCGGGCCGCACGATCCCGCTGGCAATCTCGGGCCAACCCGACGATGCCGGCATGCCGTTCGCAACACTGCTTGATCACGAGCCTCTGGCCGACGCGGCGGACACACATGCAGACCAGTTCGCTTTCTGGCTGTATTCGAGCGGCTCGACCGGCCAGCCCAAGGGCGCGGTACATTCGCATGCAAACCTGTACTGGACCGCCGAGCTGTACGGCAAGCCCGTGCTCGGCCTGCGCGAAGACGACGTGGTGTTTTCCGCCGCGAAGCTGTTCTTCGCGTACGGCCTCGGCAATGCGCTCACCTTCCCGCTGTCGGTCGGCGCGACCGTGATCCTGATGGCCGAACGGCCAACGCCGCCCGCAGTGTTCGACCGCCTGGTGCGCCACCAGCCGACGGTGTTCTACGGCGTGCCGACACTGTATGTCGCGATGCTCGCATCCGATGCGCTGCCGTCGCGCGAGCAGGTCTGCCTGCGCACCTGTGCATCGGCCGGCGAAGCGCTGCCGCGTGAGGTCGGCGAAAAGTTCAGCGCGCATTTCGGTTGCGACATCCTCGATGGACTCGGCTCGACCGAGATGCTGCACATTTTCCTGTCCAACCGCAGCGGCAAAGTCCGCTACGGCACCACCGGCACGCCGGTGCCGGGCTATGAAGTCGAATTGCGCGACGACCTCGGCCGGCCGGTGCCGGCCGGCGACGTCGGCGACCTGTACATCAAGGGCCCGAGCGCGGCGCACCTCTACTGGACCAACCGCGAAAAGAGCGTCGCGACTTTCCAGGGCGAATGGGTGAAGAGCGGCGACAAGTACGTGATCGACTGGGACGGTTACTTCACCTATGCGGGACGCAGTGACGACATGCTGAAGGTCAGCGGCCAGTATGTGTCGCCGATCGAAGTCGAGTCGGCGCTGATCGGGCATGAAGCCGTGCTGGAATGCGCAGTGGTCGGCAAGTCTGACGAGCAGGGCCTGACGAAGACCATCGCCTACGTGGTGCTGCGCGACGCGCGCGCCGCCGGCACGGCGATGGAGGGTGAACTGAAAGCCTTCGTGAAGAACCGGCTGGCGCCGCACAAATACCCGCGCGAGATACGCTTCACCGAAGAGTTGCCGAAGACCGCGACCGGCAAGATCCAGCGCTTCAAGCTTCGCGAAGGCCAGGATCACTGACGCATGGCAACGAACGGCAGCGAATGCATTGAACTCGATCTTGCGGCACGCCGGGTGCAGATCGAATGCCGCCGGATCGGCAGCGACGATCCGAATGCGCCGGTGATGGTATTCCTGCACGAAGGACTCGGATCGGTCGCGCTGTGGAAAGACTATCCGGACCGGCTGTGCGATCGCCTCGGCTTTCGGGGGCTGGTGTACTCGCGCCCCGGCTACGGGCGTTCGACGCCACGTCCGCACGACGAGTACTGGTCGCCGGATTTCATGCACCGGCAGGCCCGCGAGTTGCTGCCTGCTCTGCTCGACCGGCTCGGCATCGTGCGGCCGTGGCTGTTCGGGCACAGCGACGGCGGCTCGATCGCGCTGCTGCATGCAGCAAGCTTTCCGCAGGCGCTGGCCGGCGCGATCGTGGTCGCGCCGCACATTGTCGTCGAGGACATCAGCATCATGAACATCGCCGCGGCACGCCGCGCCTACCTCGAGCAGGGACTGCGCGAGCGCCTGGCGCACTATCACGACGATGTCGATTCGGCGTTCTTCGGCTGGAATGACATCTGGCTGTCGCCCGCCTTCCGCGACTGGAACATCGAAGCGGAACTGGCTGCGATACGCTGCCCGTTGCTCGCGGTACAGGGAGAAAATGACGAGTACGGCACGATGCGCCAGGTGACCGGCATTCGCGACCGGCTGCCTGCCGCCGAGGTGGTGGCCCTCCCTGCCTGCGGCCATTCGCCGCACCGCGACCAGCCCGAAGCGTTGAGCGCCGCCGTCGAAGACTTCATCGCGCGCCATCGCTGAGACACGGTGCGGCAACGCAGTTCTCGTACAATGACGCACCGACGATTTCCTGCCGACGCATGAACCCGCATTTCCTGAACAAGCGCCTGTCGCACCAGCTCGGTTACGCCGGGCTCGTTCCTTTCCTGATGATGATGACGGGCACCTGGTTCGCCGACCCCTCGTGGGTCGATGACTTCGTCAAGGGACAGCTCGCGTATGCGATCGTGATCCTGTCGTTCCTCGGGGGGATACACTGGGGCGCGGCCATGCTGTGCAGTTCGCTGTCGCTGGACGAGACGCGCAAGGCGCTGGCCTGGGGAGTGACGCCGTCGCTGATCGCGTGGAGCGCGACGCTGTTCGGCGGTTTCGGATTCGCCGTGCTGATGGCCGGCTTCATCGCCGCACTGCAGGTAGACAGGCAGCTCTACCCGCAATACGGGATGCCGGACTGGCTGATCGTGCTGCGCAAGAAACTGACACTGGTGGTCATACTGTCGCTGCTGCTGACCGTCGCGGGCGCGAACCTGCGCGGCTGACGCCGGCAGCGTTCGTCCCGGATTGGCAGACCAGCCGGATCACTCCAGATCGTCTTCACCCTTGCGCGGCTTGCCGTCGACGTCGCTGATGCGCATGCGCCGACGACGGTCGCCCATCAGCTCGCGCAATTCGCGAATGCTCAGTTCCGTCACTTCATGCATCCGAATCAGCAGCGACGCGCCGACCGGCAAGGTGCGATGACGGATCTTGCTGATCACCGGCGGCCGCACTTCCAGCGCACGCGACAGAGCCGCGTCATTCTTCAGCCCGAGCTTCTGTATCAGCGCATCCAGCAGGCGATTGGGATCGTAGCCCTCCTGCGACACCAGAGGATGTTTGTCCATCTGTTTTATCTCCCCAGCAATACTCCGTTTAGACGAATGGTTTAATTTAAGTAACCATTTCCGAAATGCAATTTCTGTAATGCCAATTTATATGTCATCGCAGCAACATTTTCAAGCGTCTTGTCAGCGAGCAGTCAGAAATGAAGAGGAATTTACAGACGATTAATTGCCAAAATAAGAACAATATATCGGATTTTTAAAAATAAATGTTTATAAACAACCAGTTGCAATTAATTTTCATTTTGAAAACCAATTACGCATCAAGAAAAAAATATTCATCCGGATAATCTGCCGAGGCACTTGCAAAATCGATTTCGCGCGCCTTACCGGCATGCGGCCTTCGCTTCCGCCAGCAGTCGCTTGCCGTCGTAGCCCTTGGCTGCCATGTCCTTCACCCACTCTTCCTCGATGCGCGCAGTCAATGCCTGCCAGCGCCTGAGTTCGGCATCGGGCAACGTGTAAAAGGTGTTCCTGCGCGCCTCGGCCGCCTTGCGGCCCTGCTCCCTGTCCTCCGCAAACACCTTGCCCGCCCAGGCCGACGCCGCCGGGCCGCTGTTGTCGTCAATGACCTTGCGCAGTTCGGGTGGCAGGCTGTCATAGCGCGACACATTCATCGCCAGGATGAGGACCGAGTTCAGCATCTGCGGTCCGCCGGCCGGTGTCTCGGTATGGAAGCGCGTCACTTCCTCGAACTTCAGCGTCGGCATCACTTCCCACGGAATCAGCGCACCATCGATCACGCCCTTCGACAGCGCTTCAGCTGCCTGCGGCAGGGGCATCGGCACCGGCGTTGCACCGAGCGCTGTCACCATCTTCGTGCCCTGCCGCGTCGGCGCGCGAACCTTCAGGCCGCGGAAATCTTCAAGCGCCCTGACCTGCCGCCGTGACGTGTGCAACAGCGAACCGTCATGCAGGTGAAACAGGATGGGATGCACGCCTCGGTATTCGGCCGTTGCATGCCGGGTTGCGTAATGCCACAGCCCGCGGCTGCCGCGCTCGGAATCGCTCACCATGAACGGCAGCTCGAATGCCTCGGACACCGGGAAGCGGCCCGCCTGGTAACTCGGCACCGTCCAGACGATGTCGGCCACGCCGTCCTTCGCCTGGTCGAACAGCTGCTGCGGCGTGCCGCCCAGCTGCATCGACGGATAGATCTGGCACTTCAGCCGACCTGACGACTCCCTCGCGATCTTGTCGCACCAGGGCACGATCAGCTTCGCATGCGCGGTCGAGCCCGGCGGCAGGAAATGATGCACCTTCAGCGTTACGGTCTGTGCGCCCGCCATGCCGCCCGCCAGCAGGGCGGCCAGCGCGAACACGCGGGTCAGTCGAATGGCCATGGAATCTCCATTGCAGGGAAAAATCGCTCAGCCGCCGAAGGCGTGCACCAGGACCAGCGACAGCGCCGGGAAAAACACCAGCAGCAAGGTGCGCACAAGGTCGGAGGCGAGGAAAGGCAGCACGCCGCGGAAGGTCTCCGTCACCGGCACGTCGCGTGCCAGGCGGTTGATGATGTAGATGTTCATGCCGACCGGCGGATGCACGAGGCCGATCTCGA
>CAYZXP010000107.1:0-10737 GCA_964482415.1 uncultured Bifidobacterium sp.
TGATCGTCACCGCGACCAGCGCGAAGAACGGTTGCCTGTATTGCGTGGTCGCGCACGGCGCGCTGCTGCGCATCTACGCGAAGAATCCGCTGGTGGCCGACCAGGTGGCGATCAACCACCTGAAGGCCGACATCACGGCGCGCCAGCGCGCAATGCTCGACTTCGCGATCAAGGTCTGCCTTGATTCGGCAGAGGTTGGCGATGCGGATTACGAAGCGCTGCGCGCGCACGGTTTTGACGACGAGGACATCTGGGACATCGCATCGATCACCGCCTTCTTCGGCATGTCGAACCGCATCGCGAATTCCGTCTCGATGCGGCCGAACGCCGAGTTTTACCTGATGGGGCGGGTGCCCCGCTGAGCAGGACGGGCCGCGCTCACTCTTTCCAGTAGCGGCCCACCCACTCGGGCGCCTGCAGGTAGTGCCGCAGGTGGCTGAAGCGCTTGCCCTTGAAGCCGGGCGAGAAGGCTTCGAAAAAGTGTTTCAGCGGCGACTTGCGCGTCGCCTTCGCGCCCCAGCGGCCTTCCATGATGTGCGTCGGATGGACGCCGCCCGGGAAGATCACGATGCGCGCTTCGGACGGCAGTCGCGGCGCGAGGAAGAAATTCAGCGGGAACGTCCGCGTGCAGTTCTGGCGGAAATGACTGACCCAGCGTTTCGGGAAGAACTTCGCGCCGCCCGGCGCCGAGCTGGTGACGAAGCGCTGCTCGAAGCGATAGCGGTCCGCGGTGCCCTGCGGATCGCGCAGGAAGGCCTGCTGCAGCGGCTGAAGTTTGCCGACCGGGAAACGGAACACGGAGGTCTGGCCCATGCGTTCGAAATGACCGAAGCGGCCGAACGAGAACAGCTGGTTGCGCGACAGGATCACGTCGTCCGGCGAGCCGTACTCGAAGAAGCAGTCGAGGTTGCCGGTGATGACGAGGTCGAGGTCGAGGAACAGCACCGGCCCCTGCAGGTCGGCCAGCTGCGGGCCCCACAGCCGCGATTTTTGCCAGATGCCGCGCGAGCCGACCGGCATGCGGTCCGGTTCGATGCCGAGCGGCGGCAGCGGCTCGCAGCGTACTTCGGGCCGGACGTTCGCGCTGCTGTCGGTGAAGCAAACGAATTCGAACGGCGGCGTAATGTTTCGCGCCACCATGCCGTAAAGGCGGTTGATATAGGGCGCGCCGTATTTGGTGCCCCAGTTGATGCAGATAACGCGTTTCGGTGCTGTCATGGATGCCGAGGCAAGATGGGAGTTTCCCGGCCGGTCCCGAACAGAGGGACGCCGGAGGTTTTACGTCGCAATTTCGGGATGATACATTGCCGTTCGTTACGGCCGTGTTGTTATCCTGCCGGACTGGTACGGACAGGTTTTGCTGCGCACCGGATTTTATTTGTTTAGCTGAAACGACAATGATTTATTCGTCATCCCACAACTTCGTGTTCGTCCACATCGCCAAGACGGGCGGGCAATCCATCAAGCAGGCGCTCCTGCCCTATCGCGAGTTGGGAAAGAAGACGCGGGTGGCGCGCCTGATGAGCAAGCTGCCGCTGCGGCGCGACCCGGCCGAGCTGCATTATCCGCCGCATGTGTCGGCGCAGTGGCTGCGCCGCCGGATCGGCGCCGAGCGCTTCGACAAGGCATTCAAGTTTGCCATCGTGCGCAATCCCTTCGACCGGCTGGTGTCGAGCTACGAATACATCCGCCAGTCCGACTGGCACCATGCGCATGAAGCGGCCAAGCGGATGAATTTCAAGGAATTCCTGAAATACCAGAAGCGCCGCAACCTCAGCTATTTCCGGCCGCAGCTGTACTACCTGTCGGACAGCCACGGCAAGCTGATGGTCGACAAGATTTACCGCTTCGAGGAATTCGGCGGTGTGCTGGAGGACGTCTGCGCGCGCATCGGCATACCGAAGCCGGAGTCGGTGCCGCACAAGAATTCGAGCAAGCGCGCCAGCCTCGCCAGCTATTACGACGAAGAGACCATCGAGATGGTGCGCAGGAATTTCGGCGCAGACCTGAAGGCTTTCGGCTACGAGTTTCCCGGCTGATGCCGGTGCGCCCGCAGTCGCGCGCGACCTTGCGCAACAATCATTCGAACCCATGAAAATCTCCGTCATCTTCACGACCTACAACCAGCCGGCGTGGCTGGAAAAAGTCCTGTGGGGCTTCTTCGAACAGTCGCGCAAGGATTTCGAGATCGTCATTGCCGACGATGGCTCGACGCCGGAAACGGCACAGCTGATCGAGCGCATGCGCGCGGAGTCGCCGGTGCCGATTCGCCATGTCTGGCAGCCGGATGACGGTTTCCAGAAATGCCGGATACTCAACAAGGCGATTGTCGAATCCGCCGGCGATTATCTGATCTTTACCGACGGCGATTGCATTCCGCGCAATGACTTCGTCGAGCAGCATATCCGCCATGCGGCGCCGAACCAGTATTTGTCGGGCGGTTATTTCAAGCTGCCGATGGACATCAGCAAGGCGATCAACCGCGATGACGTGCGTCACCAGCGGCCGTTTTCGCCGGCGTGGCTGAAGGCGCAGGGAATGAAGGTCGGCTTGCGCGGGCTGAAGATCTCGGCGCGCGGCGTCACCAGCCTGCTGCTGAACCGGCTGATTCCGGTGAAGGCCACGTGGAACGGCAACAATTCGTCGTGCTTCAAGGAGCTGATTTACCGTGTCAACGGTTTCAACGAGCTGATGCAGTACGGCGGCCAGGACGTCGAGTTCGGATTGCGACTCAAGCACATCGGCGTGCAGCCCAAACGGATTCGTTTCTCGACCATCGGCGTTCACCTCGATCATTCGCGCGGCTATGTGACCGATGCGATGCGCGAGAACAGCGCGAAGGAAATCCGCAAAACCCTGGACGAGCACCGCAAGTGGTCGCCGCTGGGCATCGACCAGTACGAAACGGCGGGCGCCGGCATCTAGCGCCGGCATGATGCGCGGCAGCCGGGTACCCGGCCTGCTTGCTGCAAGCCTGCAATCTACATGAGCTCTCAAATTATCAATCGATTCAAGATCGACCACAGGCAGGCATGGCCTGCCTATGCGTACTTCAAGCTGCGCGAAACGCTGGTTCGTGCGCTCGACGGCCTCGTGCCGGCGCTGCGGCATCCGGTGCGGCCGGTATTCGTCATCGGCTGCGGGCACACCGGCACCACGCTGCTGACCGCGCGGCTGGGCAATCATCCGGCGATAACGGTGATTCCGAAGGAAACCAGCTGGTTCATCCCGACGCGGCTGCTGTGGCTGTCGCGCCAATATTTCCGGCGCGAGCTGGACCGGTGCGCGCAGCAAGGGAAGTCCTTGCTGGTGGAGAAAACGCCGAAGCATGTGCACTGCGTGGAGCGCATCGGGAAGCTGATGCCGGACGCGCGCTTCATCTTCATGACGCGCAATCCGCTCGATACGGTCGCGTCGCTGAAAAAACGCTTCGGATCGTTCGAGTTCGCGCTGGACCGCTGGCTGATCGACAATGCACCGGCCGTCGCCCTGAAGCCGTCGCCGGCCGTCATGTTCGTCCGCTACGAAGATTTTGTCACGGACCCGCATGCGCAGGCCGAGCGCATTGCCGCCTTCCTGCAGATTCCGGTGCATGAAGCTGTCGCCGAAGGCGGCGCCACCGCGTATGACGCACAGGCATTCGCCAAGCATCCGAACATGCGCCTGCGCCAGCAGCAGGTGAAGTACAGCATCAAGGCCAGGGTGAATACCTATGCCGAGGTGCTGGACGAAAGCGAAATCAGCGAGGTTCGCACGCGCTGTGCGGGTCTGATGGCCGAACTCGGCTATTGAGTTGGTCGTCGCCTGTCGCGCAAGGGCGGGCCGGCTCCAGCACCGCGAGCAGGTTCGCGCAGAGCACGCCGCCGGGTTGCGGCGCGAACGCAAAGCGCACGAAGGCCTCGGCCAACCGGCGCAACAGCTTGCGCAGCGCCCGTCCCGGCAGCCGCTGCCATGAGCCCGCGTACAGCGGATAGGGATCGCTGCCGCAGTAATGCAGCGCCAGCCCGGCATGGCCGGCGAGGTAGCGAAATTTATTGGGCGTCAGGATCGCGGCATGGGTCGGGTCGCCATGCTGGTGATTCAGTCCGAACGGGCTGCCGCCATTGGGTGTTCGCACCATGATCCGCCCCTGATCCACGAGATGCGCGGACAGTTCGCGCAGGAAGTCCGCCAGTCCGCTCTCCGGCAAGTGCTCCAGCACGTCGAACAGGACAATCAGGTCGAACCGACGCCCGCCGAGCGCGCCGAGCGACGCGTGGCATTCGAAGCCCGCCTGCGCAGCGCGCACCAGCAGCGCGGGATTGGTCTCGATGCCGGTGACCGCATGGCCTTGCTGCCGGCACCAGCCGAGGAATTGCCCGTTTCCGAAACCGATCTCGAGTATGCCCAGCCGCCGCCGCGCTGGCCTTGCGAACCGGCGGAACAGCCGGGTGAAATACGCCGATGATGCAGCCGATGGCATGCCGAAGTCGGCCGGCCGCCAGGACTTCCATTCGGCATAGCGATCCGCGGCCTCGGGAATCATTGCGCGCTCAGGCGGCAAACGTCGCCGCGGCCGCCGGCTTCGTGCAAGCCAGCACCGCATCGAACAGCTGGGCCGCAACCAGCGACCAGCTGCGCAGCCTGTCGCGTTCCGCACGTATCCTCGCCTGCTGCGCGGCGCGGAACGCCGGATCGCCCGCAAGCCGTTCCAGCAGCGCGGCCAGTTCCGTGGCGGAATCCGGCGAGAACAGCAGCGCGAGGCCGGCGCCGGACTCGTGCAGCGCGGGAGTGTCCGCGCAAACCACCGGCGTGCCCAGCCACAGCGCCTCGCCCGCCGGCAGCCCCCAACCTTCCATCCGGCTCGGCACCACGGCCGCACACGCATGCCGGTACAGGCCGGCCAGTTGGGCGTGGCCGGGATTGTCGACAAAGCGTACCCGCGGCACGACCTCGCGCATCTCCGGCTGCGACAGAAATGCGCGCACTTTCGCGTCCGGCGCGCCCGCCAGCACCAGCGAGCAGGGCGCGCCGCTGCCGGTTCGGGTCAGCAAGGCCAGCGCATCGAACACGACCTCGAGATTCTTGCGCCCGAGCGCCGCGCCGACGCACAGCAGGTAGGGGCCGTCGGGCAAGGCGTGCACCGTTTCGCCGGCCGGAAGCCGGAACTCGTGGGACAGCGGCACTGCGGCAATCGAATTCGGCAACGGCAGGCGGCCGCGCCCGGCAAAGCGCAGGACTTCGCTGCGGGTGAATTCGGAATTGGCCAGCACGCCCGCGGAAGCGCGCAGCACGGCGGCCGTGTCGCCGCTGAAGTTCACATACCGGGACGACTGCGGATCTTCATGCATCGGGATCAGGTCGTGCAGCATCGCGACCAGCTGCGTACCGGAGGCCTGCAGCGCGTGCAGGTATTCGACGATGAACTTTGGCCGCGCCGCTGAGAACAGCGTCGCTCTCGTGAGGTCGACGCGCGCGGCGTTCGCGCCAGCACCGCGCCAGCGCGAACGATTGATCGCGCGGACCACCGGCGCTGCCACGCCGTGCGCCAGCCGCCTGGGCAGCAGGTGCCGGTGGAATACGCTGCGCAACAGCCGTGGCGCTGCGCCGGCCGGTATGCCGATGTCGACGCACTCGCCGTCATACAGATGGCGGAAATCCGCGCCGACCTCGAAGAAGCAGCGATGTCCCGGGGAATAGACCACGAAGCGCACGCCGCGATCGAAACGCTGCAGTTCGACGCCAAGCTCGGCGATGACCCGCAGCACGCCGTAGATCTTGCGCCGTCCGGCGGCCGCGTACAGGATTTCGCTCAGGTCGTAGTAGAAGGGCGGTCGGTTACCTTTCATGCGTCGACCGCCTCCTGCATCAGCCGCGCAAGGTCGCTGTCGGTGTAGGTGCGCGCGGCCTGCGTGTCATTCTGGCCGCCATCCATGTTCATCCGTTGCAGCGCGGAGCCGCTGGAGTACGGAATGCCGGTGAACTCGCATGCCTGCCCTTCGACCTGCCGTACCCGGAAGCCTTCCCGAAGCGCCGTCACATGCAGCCACAGGTCGTCAGCCTTCGGGCAGCAGTCCCGAAAGCGGTCGCCGGCCGATCGCAGCGCACGCAGGAAAGCGGGCGGATAGATCACGCCGCCGACGCCGGTGGCCAGATGACGGAACGCCGCGTGCGTGGTCGCGCACAGCGGCCATTCGCGGTACGGGCGCAGGCCGTCCGCTCCGGTGCGGATCTCGCGCGCGCGCCAGCAGTGGATCAGGTCCGGCCGGGCGCGGTACGCGTCGAGCAGGCCCGCCAGCCAGTTGCGCGGATAGAGCTTGTCGTCGTCGGCGGTGGCCAGCGGATGGTCGAAGCAATCGTTCGCCAGCAGCCACGGATAATATTTCGTGTGCGGCCCGACGTCATCGACATAGACAATCTCCAGCCCGCGCTGCCGAAGCCGCAGCAAGCCGTGCGGCAGGGGCTCGCCTTCATGCTGGCGGCCAAGGTAGAGCAGGATGCGCCGCGGGAGGCAGCGGCCGCGGCTTATGCTCTCGATGGCGGCGAAAGCGCGCCCGATCCGGTCGGCGTGCGACGTCAGCGTGACCACGGCCGCCCCGTCCGGATCGACGATGGCGGAACGCGCAAGGACATTGCGCAGGCAATACAGCAGATAGAGCAGGACTCGTTTCATCGCAACCCGGGGCAGCAAAGGCAATGGGCCGCGAGTCTGATGAAGGGGGAGGGCAGACGATACTGATATCCAAAATCGTCATGCCAGGATGCGTCATGCAGGCGTCATTGATGACGGAAGCCAGCCTTTATTGATGCATTGATCTCTGATCGAATGAAACCGCTGGCAAGCGCCAGGGAGCGGGCACGGCCCGCTCCCCGGAAAGGACGCCGCTCAGGCGGGCGGATTGGCAGCGGCGGCTGGCAGGCGTCCGTAGCTGTCCTCGAAGCGGACGATATCGTCCTCGCCGAGATAACTGCCCGACTGGACTTCGATCATTTCGAGCAGCGTCTTGCCCGGATTTTTCAGCCGGTGCTTCACGCCCAGCGGAATGTAGGTCGACTGGTTCTCGGTGACGAGATAGACCTGGTCGCCATTGGTCACCTCGGCGGTGCCGCGCACGACGATCCAGTGCTCGGCGCGATGATGGTGCATCTGCAGGCTCAGCGACGCGCCCGGATTGACGCCGATGCGCTTGACCTGGAAGCGCTCGCCGGCATCCATGCAGTCATACCAGCCCCAGGGCCGCGCGACCCGCCGGTGCGTGGTGGCCTGCGGCAGCTTGCGCTGCTTCAGTTGTTCGACCGCCTGCTTGACGCTCTCCGCATGGTCGCGATGCACGACCAGCAGCGCATCGGCGGTATCGACGATCAGCAGGTCATCGGTGCCGATTGCCACGACCGGGCGCGCCGGCGCATTCACATAGGTGCGCCGGGCGTTCAGCAGCACCGCTTCGCCCTCGACGCGATTGCCGTCGGCGTCGGCCGGCGTGAGTTCCGCGACCGCGTTCCAGCTCCCGACGTCGCTCCACTGGCCGGCGAAGGGCACGACGGCGACCCGGGCGAAATGCTCCATCACCGCATAGTCGATCGACACGCTGCGGCAGCCGAGGAAGGCGCTGCGCTCGGGCCGGACGAAGCGGCCATCGCGCGCCGCGCCGGCCATTGCCTGTTTGCAGCTGGCGAGGATGTCCGGTGCATGGACTTCGAGCGCCGCCCTCAGCGTGGCTGCACTGCTGAGGAAAATGCCGGCGTTCCACAGGTAGTCGCCGGACAGCAGCAGCTGCTGTGCCGTCGGCACGTCGGGCTTCTCGACGAAACGGGTAACGGCGGCAGCGCCGTTGCCCAGTGCCGCGCCGCGCTGCAGGTAGCCATAAGCGGTGCTCGGAAAGCCCGGTGCGACGCCGAAGGTCACGATGTGGCCGTCGCGCGCTGCCGGCACGCCGGCCAGCACGCAGTCACGGAAGGCGGCGGCATCGGGAATGTAATGGTCGGCCGGCAGGAACAGCAGCAAGTCGTCCGGCTCGGCCGTCATCGCTGCGCAGGCCATTGCGGCGGCGGTATTGCGCCCGGCCGGCTCCAGCAGCTGTTCGCCGTCGACCCCGGCCAGCGCCAGCGCTTCCTGCACGAAGAAGCGGTGCTCTTCGTTCGCGATGCACAGCACCGGCGCGAAATCCGCCACCCGCTCGAGCGTCGCCTGCAGCAGGCTCTTGCCGTGGATGAGCGGTGCAAACTGCTTCGGCAGCGTCTCGCGGCTCAGCGGCCACAGCCGCGTTCCGGCGCCGCCGCAAAGGATCACCGGGCGAAGAGGGCTCGTGTTCATGTTCGTTGTTCCTCGTGCTGCGGAAACTGATGAATGAAATGGCCGGGCTGTCGTCAGGCCTTGCCAAGCACCTGGTGGTAGACGCTGTGTATGCCGTCGGCCTCGCGTTCGACGGAGAAGCTGTTCACGGCGCGCTCGCGACCGCGCACGCCCATCTCCGCCGCCTGCGCCGGATCAGCCAGCATCTTGCGCAGCGCATCGGCCAGCGCATCGACGCTGTCGGTCGGAATCACATAGCCGGTCTGGCCTTCGTCGACGATGGTGCGGAATGCGCCGGTGTCGCTGGCAATCACCGCGCAGCCGCAGGCCATGCCTTCCAGCGGCGTCAGGCCGAACGGCTCGTAGCGCGGGCAGGCGACGGTGACCAGCACGTTGCGGTAGCAGTCGGCGACTTCGTCCGGACCGAGCACGCCGAGGAAGACGATGCGTTCGGCCAGACCGGCCGCGGCGATCTTCTGCTTCAGCGCATCCTCGAACGCCTGGTGCTGCGGCGTGCAGAGTCCGGCCAGCACGGCGGTCCATTCCGGGAAATCGGGCAGCACGCGGATCATCGCGTCGACGAAGATGTCCGAGCCCTTGTCGTCGCGGATGCGGCCGAAGGTGCCGATGCCGTACTTGCCGGGCAGGCCGGATTTCTGCCATGCCGACAGCTTGTCGGCCGGCGGCGAGAAGCGCTCCAGCGCGATCCCGTGCGGCACCACCCGGGTCGTGTTCGGCACATAGCTGGCCGCTTCCGGCGTGGTCGAGATCACGCCGTCCATCTTGCCGATCAGCCAGCGCGGAAACCACGAATGCCGGTGCTTCGCGGCCGACGTGAACACCAGCCGGATCGGAAAGCGCAGCACGTCGCGCAGGAAGATCGCCAGCATCATCTCCGGGTCGCGCCTGACGTGCCAGATGCGCGGACGCCCGTCCGGCAGCCGCTTGCGCGACAGGCAGATCGCCTGCCACAGCGTCAGCCGCCGGAAGTTGCCGGGATTGTCCCGCTCGGCCAGTCCGGCGCCGGGCAGGTCGGTGCCGACGAAGCCGACTTTCAGCGAACGCGCCTGTACCGGCAGCAGCGCATTGATCGTGCCCGACACGCCGGAGTAGCGCTTCTTGATGTTGGTGATGATGACTTCGGGGTTCATGGAATTTTTTCTGGAAGTCGCTGGATCCGCGCCTGCACCGGGGTGAGGCAGGGGTTTCGCGATGCATGCATCGCGCCTGCCGAAGCGCTCTGGCTTGCAAGCCAGAGCGTGGGGCGGTCGATCCTCTGTCTAATCACCCCGGCGCAGGCCGGAATCCAGTGTCTTTGTTCTCGTTCATCACATCAGGATGATGTCGTACTGCTCCTGATGGAAAGTGCTCTCCACCTGCAGCGAGATCGGCTTGCCGATGAAGTCGCCCAGCATGGCCAGGTGTTGCGACTCTTCCTCAAGGAACATGTCGATCACCAGCTGCGACGCGAGGATGCGGAATTCGCGCGGATTGAATTGCTTGGCCTCGCGCAGCAGCTCGCGCAGGATCTCGTACGCGATCGTGCGCGCGGTCTTCACCTGGCCCTTGCCGTGGCACGCGGGGCAGGGCTCGCACAGCACATGCGCGAGCGATTCGCGGGTGCGCTTGCGCGTCATCTCGACCAGGCCGAGTGCGGAGAACTCCGACACCGTCACCTTGGTGCGGTCGCGCGCGAGCGCCTTGTGCAGCTCGGCCAGCACGGCGTGCCGGTGCTCGACGTTCTCCATGTCGATGAAGTCGAGAATGATGATGCCGCCGAGGTTGCGCAGCCGCAGCTGCCGCGCGATCGCATGCGCGGCCTCGAGGTTGGTCTTGAAGATCGTGTCGTCGAAATTGCGGCCGGTGACATAGCTGCCGGTGTTGACGTCGATCGTCGTCATCGCCTCGGTCTGCTCGATGATCAGGTAGCCGCCGGATTTCAGGTCGACCCGCCGGCCGAGCGCCTTCTCGATCTCTTCCTCGACGCCATACAGGTCGAACAGCGGGCGTTCGCCGGTGTAGTGCGCAAGCTTGGGCAGCACCGAGGGCGTGTAGGTGGTGCCGAATTCGCTGAGCTTCTGGAAGTTCTCGCGCGAGTCGATCTGTATCGACGTGGTGTCCTCGCCGACGAAGTCGCGCAGCACGCGCTGTGCCAGCGACAGGTCCTGGTACAGCAGCGCCGGCGGCGGCAGCAGCTTTGACTGCTGCACGATGTGCATCCAGGTCTTGCGCAGGTAGTCGAGGTCCATCATCAGGTCGGTCTCGGCGGCGTCCTCGGCCATCGTGCGAATGATGAAGCCGCCTTTTTCGTCGGCCGGCAGCAGCCGTTGCAGTCGTGAGCGCAGCTGTTCGCGTTCCGCCTCGTTCTCGATCCGCTGCGAGATGCCGATGTGCGGATCCTGCGGCAGGTAGACCAGCATGCGGCCGGCGATCGAGATCTGCGTCGACAGGCGCGCGCCCTTGGT
>CAYZXP010000108.1:0-10659 GCA_964482415.1 uncultured Bifidobacterium sp.
CGGACTTTTAATCCGTTGGTCGCAGGTTCGAGTCCCGCACGGCCTACCAGAAAAATCAAGGGGTTGGATGAGCAATCGTCCAACCCCTTGAACATTTCGAGAATCTTTGTTTTCGGGTCGTTAGCTCAGTTGGTAGAGCAGCGGACTTTTAATCCGTTGGTCGCAGGTTCGAGTCCCGCACGGCCTACCAGAAAAAATCAAAGGGTTGGATGAGTGATCATCCAACCCTTTGTTCATTTCTGCGTCTCATGTAACCACTGTGCCAGCATGCACAGTGCGGCAGTTTCCCCATCGATCGCAAGTCCTTCATCGCTGGTTCGATCTTGATCCGTGCAGCCGCATCCTTGATGCCGGACTCTGCCGAAAATTTTTCTGATTCGCCCATGGGGTCAGCGCTGCCTTACCGGCATGAGTGAGCGTTGCGAACGCCACGCCATTATTTCCCGACTCCCCGATAAAGCGAATCGTCACATCGCTTTTCCTGAGAATCGCAACTGAATTCTTCAGCCCCCTCTTTGCCAGCGCTTCACGCCGCCGGCATCTGCCCCTCCAGCTGCCCCAATACCGGCCGAAATTCAAATGCGACGGTGCGAATTGAAATCGCAAATTTGCCTTTCCCCTCCCCCGACTTCGTTGCGATGATGAATAAGCGATATACAAAAATGTCGCCATCGTCATATGCGCTGTCCGGCTATCCGGGCAAGGGTCGTGTCGTTGCAATTATTAAAACCATGGAGCGAGACAATGTCCAGGAAGTTCATCGAACATCACAATTTATGGTCCGCCGAGCAAAAGGAGGCCGCAAAAGAAGCCCTCTCCCGGATTGAAAAAGAAGGCATACAGATGATCAGGCTTTCGTGGCCGGATCAGTATGGCCTGCTGCGCGGGAAAATGCTGTCCGTCAGCGCATTGAAGTCCGCCTTTTCGAGCGGATCGGAAATCACGATGGCGCCGTTTTTCTTCGATACGGCCAGCGCGATTGTATTTAACCCGTTCCAGCCGGGTGGCGGCTTCGGTGATTCCGAGCTTTCCGGCAGCCCGAACGTTGTGATGGTGCCCGATCCGACCACCTTCCGCATCCTGCCCTGGGCCGACAAGACCGGCTGGATGCTGGCAGACCTGTACATGCGCAGTGGCCGCCCGTTCCCGCTCAGCCCGCGCGCGCTGCTGAAAAAAGCGCTCGCCGAGATGAAAAAGGAAGGCTACGACTTTATGGCCGGCCTGGAAGTCGAGTGGTACCTGACACGCATCGTCGATCCCTGCCTCGACCCGGAGACGCTCGGTGGCCCCGGAACTCCCGCTGCGCCGCCAAAAGTCATGCCGGTTGCAAAAGGCTACTCCTACTTGCTGGAAAACCATCTCGACGAAGTCGAGCCTATCGTTGCCGAAATTCGCCGTCATCTGCTCACCCTCGGCATGCCGCTGCGAAGCATCGAAGACGAGTGGGCGCCCAGCCAGATGGAAACCACCTTCGATGTGATGCATGGCCTGGACGTCGCCGACACGATGGTCCTGTTCCGAAATGCCGTCAAGCAGATCTGCCGCCGGAATGGCTATCTCGCCAGCTTCATGTGCAAGCCAAAAATTTCGGGCTTTTATGCGTCAGGCTGGCACCTGCACCAATCCCTGGTGGATGTGAAATCCGGGCAAAACATGTTCATTCCCAACGAAGGTCAGGCATTGTCGGATCTCGGACGAGCCTACGTCGGCGGCTTGCTCGAGCACGCAAGCGCGGCATCCAGCTTCACGACGCCCACCATCAATGGCTACCGCCGTCGCCGCCCCTATTCACTGGCGCCTGACCGGGTCACCTGGGCGATCGACAATCGTGCCGCGATGGCACGCGTCATCTCGGCGCCGGAAGATCCGGCAAGTCGTGTCGAAAACCGCGTCGGCGAGCCCGCAGCCAATCCTTATCTTTATCTCGCGTCGCAAGTTTTCGCGGGCCTGGATGGCATCCGCCGCCGCCTCGATCCCGGACCACTGCAAGAGTCCCCTTACGCAGCCGACGTCCAGATGCTGCCGACGGACCTGAGTTCGGCACTTGACGCGCTGGAACCCTCGACGATGTTCCGTGAAGCATTCGGCGAGCAGTTCATCAACTATTGGCTGCACATCCGACGCAGTGAGTGGCAGCGCTTCGAGACCGCTGAAGGAAAGGTCGATATGCAAGAAGGCGATGTCACCGACTGGGAGCATCGTGAATATTTCGAGCTGATGTAAACCGCAACTGCGCGCTGTCGAGCAGGCAGCGCGCACCCATTGGAATGCAAATGAAACGGTATGCACTTGTGTGGTGCTCAGAGAATGGCGGCCTGGACTATCGTGAGCAGATGGTCAGCGAATTTCAGAAAGAATCTGAAATCTGGGACATTCTGACGCCTGCAGATCCTGACCTGATCGAAAAGGCATTGTCTTACGATGGCTTCGTCATCAGCGGCAGCGAAAAGTCGGTAGTGGACGATGCGAAAACCGCTTTCGTATCCCGGCTGCTGGAATGCCTGCGCACCATAAAAACACGAACCACGGCGCCCATTGTCGGAATCTGCTTCGGCGCCCAGGCGCTGGCAACGGCACTGGGCGGCGAGGTTGCCCGTAACCCCGATCGGCGTTTCCGTCTCGGCGTAGAAACCCTGGCATGGGAACCGGATGCCGTGCGCTTTCCGGAACTGGCTTCAGATCCGAATTGCATGGTCGTGCAAAGCCACGGCGAATGCGTGAGCCGCCTTCCACCCGGCAGCACGCTGCTGGCGCAATCGAAAACGATTCCGCATGAAATCTTCCTGACTGACGGCCGCTTCCTCGGCGTGCAGGGCCACCCCGAGATCGACGGCCAGATGCTGCAGGAATTCTTCATGCCGCTACATCGCCCCTTGTTCGATGACGACAGCTGGCAAGTCGTGGTGCAAGAGGCCCGGCTGCCCGTTCATCGCGCCCCGCTGATCTCGCTGGCGCGCCGGCTCCTTGAGCAAGGACGGCTCTGAGCCCGGCTGCGAGAGCCCGCATGTAAGGCGAATCAGTCAAACCTACCTGGATCAGACAATGAATAAAGTCATCAATATCAAACCCATCGATACGGATTGGGATTGGCTCATACAGGACTACCGCGTCCACAGCAGCATTTACACCAGTGACAGCATCTTCGCTCAGGAGATGAGCCATATTTTTGCCGCGACCTGGGTGTACATGCTGCATGAAAGCGAAATACCGAATGCCGGCGATTTCAGGAAGGTCTCGATGGGAACGCGTGAATTCATCGCCACCCGCGACGACAATGGAAAAGTCAATATCTTCGCCAATCGTTGCTCGCACCGCGGCGCCACCGTTTGCCGCGAACACCAGGGCAATGGCTCCGGCTTTACCTGCCCCTATCATGGCTGGAAATATGACAATCAGGGGCAGCTGTTCGGCATTCCCGGCAAGACAGCCTATGGTCCGGAATTCAAGAAAAGGGCATTGCATCTCGCACGGCCGGCGCAGGTGGCTTCGTACAAGGGGTTCGTGTTCGCGACCCTCAATCCTGATGCGCCTCCGCTCGAAGAGCACCTTGCCGGCGCACGCCGCTTCATGGACGAATGGATCGCGCATCAGGGTGGTGAGGAAAATATCGTGGTGGCCGGGGCACAGCGCTTCCACCTCGAGTGCAACTGGAAAATGGTCTATGACAATGCCGGCGATGGATATCACGTGCCGTTTTCCCATCAGTCGCTATTGATGATGACGAACGAGCGCTATGGCGGCGGAGACATGTCTTATTTCGCCGATGCGGATCGATCCAACATGTATCTCTACTCGCTGGGCAATGGCCATACCGTTATCGACCAGCGGCCAGACATGTTCCGTAACAATGCATGGGAGCAGCAGCGTCCGCAGCCTGGCCGCGAGAATTTCGAGAGGCATGTGCGGGAAAGCGTCGCCCCCGACGACATCAGGTCGACGCTGGAAAACGCAGTCGGCGCTGGCATGAACCTGAACATTTTCCCGAACCTGCTGTTGATCGGAAACCAGATACAAGTCATTCAGCCATTGCGCGCTGCCGCCACGGCAATGCATTGGCACGCAACGCGCCGCAAGGACGCCGATGCCGAACTGAACACCATGCGCATGCGTACCCAGGAAGATTTTCCGGTCATGGGAGAGATGGATGACGCGACGAATTTCGAGGAATGCCATCGGGGCATCGCCATCAGCCCGGAAGACGAATGGATTGACATCAGCCGCCATGTAGAAACCGGCAAAGACATCGAAAATGATGACGGCCTGGTGGTCGGCCCCGTGACCTCAGAGCTGCATATGCGCGCTTACTACGCGCAATGGAAGCAGCTGATGAAGTCCAACCCTACCCTCATCGTCGATAAATCCAAGGTGCCGGCATGAATCAAACTGCAACCCAAGAAACTTCCGAGCGTTATCAACCGTCCTCCGTCTATATCGACAACGCTTTTTACGACTGGCTCTGCGACGTCTCCGCCGACTTCAACCAGACAACCCTCCGTCCGCAGGCCGAGCCGGCAATCGCAGGTGAACTGACGCACCTGCTTACCCTTGAGTCGAGATTGCTGGACCAACAGGCATTCGATGCATGGCTAGAACTTATGTCCGCCGAATGTGCGTACTGGATCCCGCCCAGCCAGCCCGCGCCGGATCTGCGCCAGACCATTTCGCTTGAATTCCACGACCGCCGCCGTCTGTTGGACCGTGTCACGCGCCTGCGCACGGGACTCGCATTTTCGCAGCTTCCCAACTCGCGTACGTCCCGGCTGTTCAGCGGGCTCGAAATCTGGACCACGCCGGGACGGAACGACGAATGGCGGGCACGCTGCAATTTCGTGATCAGCGAATCGCGCGCGGGCCATCGCCGCACGCTCGGCGGCTGGAACGGATTCGTTTTCCGGCGCGACGGAGGCAGGCTGAGGATCGTCCTCAAGCAGATCAACCTGCTTGACGGCGACTACCCGCAAGGAAACAACTCCTTCTTCTTGTGAGGCCCGGGCGATGAAACAAGCTCATGTACTGAAGGTCGCCGAGGTCGTCCCGCAGGGAAGTGATGCCGTGCTGATCAGCTTTGCGCCTGACGATGCTCAGCGCCGGCACTTTGGTTTCAGGCCCGGTCAATACCTGACGGTCGAAGGTGGCCCGGAGAATGACCGGCAGTGGCGCTGCTACTCGATCACCAGCGCACCGGCAGAAGAGCGCATCAGCGTACTCGTTCGCCGCGTTCAGGGCGGGCTGGTGTCGAACTGGATTTGCGATCAGGTTCGCGCAGATCACAAGCTCAGTGTCTTTTCGCCGGCCGGCAGCTTTCTTCTTCGTCGACCCGGTGAACCGCTGCTGCTGTTTGCCGGCGGAAGCGGCATTGCGCCCATTTTTTCGCTCGCGCGGCAGGCGCTGCAAAGCGGCGCGCCTGCGGTCGCTCTGTTTTACGCCAACCGGAATGCGGAAACGGCGATGCTGTTGTCCGAGATCGCCGAATTGGAAGCCCATGCCGGAGACAGGCTGCAAATAAAATTCTGGCACGATGAAATCGACGGCCTGCCCGCCGAAGCCGACATCGCGGCGTTCGCCGCAGAAGCAGGATCGGGTGATATTTATCTGTGCGGCCCCGATCCCTTCATGCGGCTGGTCCGGCAATCGCTGGTCAACGCGGGGCGCGACCCGGCGCAGGTCTTTTGCGAGGAATTCGCGCAAGCCCCTGAACGGGCGGTGGAAGAAGGAGGAGCCGTATCGTCCCTGACCGTCACCCTGAAAGGCAAAAGCCACCAGGTAAGCATCCGTCAGAACGAGACCTTGCTAGCCGCCATGATCAATGGGAAGCTGCCCGTACCGCATGCGTGCAAGGTCGGCGAATGCGCATCTTGCATGTGCCGTCTGGAATACGGCAGCGTCGAGCGGCTCAGCAACTCCGTGCTCGATGAGGATGACGAAGCCAGCGGATGGCTGCTTGCCTGCCGCACCTACGCGACCGGTGATGCAATATCCGTTCGTTTTCCCTGATTCACCATGACAGCGTGTGGCTGAAAAGGAGCATCAAAAATGACGCAGGACGATGACGCATTGATCAATCAATGGGATTTGATCCGTGCGTTCCTCGCCCTTGAGCGGCAAGGCGACTATGGCATCGCTGCGGAATTGGAAGGCATCGATGATTCCACGCTGCGAAGGCGCATCCGCACGCTGGAGCAGCACATGGGGCGCAGCCTGTTCGTTCGCACCGAGCAGGGATGGAAAGTCGCGTCTGATCAGCATGCGCTGGTACAGGCGGCACTCCGAATGGAAGAGGCGGCGCGTGCGTTTTCGCGAAGCCGGCAGCCTGATTCCGGCATCATCCGCTTGACGATACTGGATGCATTGGCGATCCGGTTGGCGCCTGTGATCAATCAATTCCGCGACAAGCATCCGGGAATTGTGCTGAACATCACGACCGAAACTCACTTCGTCGACTTGGAGAAAGAGCAGGTCGACATCGCCATTCGCCTCGCGCGCCCGATGCAAAGCATGAGTTCGCTTCGCATTCGCAAATTGGGCAGCGTGCCGTTCAATGCCTATGCCAGCAAAGCCTACCTCGACCGGGTCGCTGCGTCCGGATTGCCGGGCAAGCAGGTACGCCACAAGCAATTGGCGATGAACCTGAGGTTTTCACAGAGCGACCATAATTTCCGCCACAGCGAAATCAATTTTTCCAATTTCGATGTCATTACGTGGTCAGACAGTTATCTCGTGCTGGCGAAGCTCTGCGAAATGGGTCAGGGCGTCGTGGTGATGCCGGAGTTGCTCGCGCAGCAGTACCCGACTCTGCAACCCGTCTCCGGAGCACGACCGGATTTGCAAGAAGATTTATGGATGATCAGTCGCTTCGATCTGAGAGCGCCATGGCAGCGCGATCTGGCAGAAATGATCGCCGCAGAGCTGGCAGCCGCGACCCGCTCGTGACCGGCCTCGCCTGCCGGGTCCTAGCCGCCATTGGCGTCACGCGCAAAGTGACGAGATGAATTCGTCATGTCGCTTACCCCGGGGTTCGAAATGCAGGTCACCCCGCCTGCGGCAGTCAATCAATAAGGAGGAGAAAGAATGGGAGTGTTGCGTATGGGGCATGCCAGCCTGAAGGTGATGGACATGTCGGCGGCGGTCAAGCACTACACGGAAGTGCTGGGCATGAAGGTCACGATGGAAGACAAGTCCGGCAATGTCTACCTGAAGTGCTGGGACGAATGGGATCGCTACTCGCTGATCCTGACGCCGTCCGACCAGGCCGGCATGAACCACGTGGCTTACAAGGTCGAAAAGGACAGCGACCTCGACAGCCTGAAGACCCGCATCGAAGCCGCCGGCGTGAAGACCACCGAACTGGCGGAAGGCGCGCTGCCGGCGACCGGTCGCATGCTGCAGTTCAAGCTGCCGAGCGGCCATGAGATGCGCCTTTACGCGCAGAAGGAATATGTCGGCACCGAAGTTGGCACCACCAACCCGGATCCGTGGCCGGACAACATCACCGGCGCCGGCGCGCACTGGGTCGACCACTGCCTGCTGATGTGCGAACTGAACCCGGAAACCGGCGTCAACAAGGTCGCCGAGAACACGGAGTTCATGAAGAACGTTCTGGATTTCTATCTGGTCGAGCAAGTCGTGGTCGGTCCGGGCGGTGCGATCCAGGCGGCGACCTGGCTGGCACGCACGTCGACGCCGCACGACATCGCCTTCGTCGGCGGTCCGCGCATGGGCCTGCACCACATCGCGTTCTTCCTCGATTCCTGGCACGACGTGCTGAAGGCAGCCGACGTAATGGCGAAGAAAAAGACCAAGATCGACGTCGCACCGACCCGCCATGGCATCACGCGCGGCGAAACGATCTACTTCTTCGACCCGAGCGGCAACCGCAACGAGACCTTCGCCGGCCTCGGTTACCTGTCAGCGCCGGATCGCCCGGTCACGACCTGGACCGAGGACAAGCTGTGGAGCGGCATCTTCTATCACACCGGCGATGCGGTGCCGTCATTCACGGACGTCTACACCTGATCAGTGTCCGAGCTGGCTGCGAACGGAGAATGACTGCATTGCACTATCCGTTGCGCGATTTGCATTTTTAACGCATCAAATTGGCCGGCTTTTTATACAACCGCGGATTCTTTGAATCCGCTGGTCGCAGGTTCAAGACCCGCACGGCCTGCCGGGGAAAACGAAAAGGCCGGATGAGCAATCATCCGGCCCTCCATTTCAGCAGCCGGATACAACCCGGCGCCGCAAAAGCGCCATGCTCACAGCACGATGTCGGACACCGACAAGGCCGAAACGCCGGCAAGTTCAATGACGAAATCCGCCAGTCCGTCGCCATTCATGTCGCCCTTCATCAGCAGACTGTCCCCTTCCGCGGCGACCAGCAGCTGGCCGGCGTTGCCGCTGAATCCATCTACCCGGACAAACGCCTGATTGCCTGCGATGGTGCTGTTCGCATCAATGCGGGACAGGTTGATCCTGTCTTCCCCGCTGGCGAAATCGGTAATCAGGTCACGGGAAGCTGCATCGGCATCACCAATCCGGGCCGCCGAAAAAATGAACCGGTCCATACCGCCGGCACCGGTCAGTTCATCCACGCCGTCAGTCGCGAACAATTTGTCTTTACCGTCGCTGCCGCTCTTCATCGTGGTGAGACCGTATACCGTCAATGTCGACGTGAGCTCATTCGTCACGGCCAGCATTGCCTGCCCGGTCGCGCTTTCAGCAGCCGGCACATAACTCAGGCCTTCCGGCGACACGTCGGCCCATTCGCGCGCATAGGTAACGAATTGGACATTCCGGACGTCGGTCACGTCGTAGACCATCACACCGCCGCCGCCGCGCTCGAGCCCAACGAAGACCAGGGCGCGCCCGTCAACCATGGCCGTCGTGATGCCCTCCGGCTCCGGCCCTTTGTCGTCGCTGCGGCCGTCGTCAAAGGCGCCCGTTTCCGCTTCGCCGGCAATGAAGGCGCGCTGCGTCGCAATGAAGCGCTCAATGTGGTCGCCGCTGTCGAACACCATTTTTCCCTTGCTGTTCAGGATCGAGAATGAACGCGCGCCATAGGACAGGATCTGGTCAATGTCGCCATCGCCGTCCGTATCCCCGCTGATGGCCTGGCCGACCGATGCCGGATTGGGCGTGTTCAGGCGGCCGAGAACGCCGCTGGCCTGAAGGGCTGCGGCGTCGGGAAACCTGACAGGATCGAGAACGAGCGTCGACAGCCGCGCCTTTTCGCCATCGACCATGAAATCGTCACGGTCGTCGCCTTCATTCGCGATCGCGTAAAAAGTCCGGCCTCCGGCGTTGAATGCCGCGATGGCGTCGGGCATGTACATCCCGAATACCGGCTTGTCGGACACCGGGTGATAGCCGCCGTCCTTGTCGCTGAAATCAGTCAGCAAGCCTTGGTATTTTTTAAGACCCAGCGGCACGATCTTCGTGAACTTCAGCGTCGTCAGGTCGAGCAAGGCGACAGCGTTCGCTTCCTGCAGCGTGACCATGGCCTGCTTTCCGCTGGCGGCAACCGCGATATATTCCGGCTCGAGATCCAGGCTGGCCGGCTTGTCGTTGAAGAGGCGCACGCCGCTCTGGCGCAGCACGGTTTCCTGGCCGTCGAAGGCGCTGAAGTCGAGCGTCGTCACCGTGGCCTGCGCAGCTCCGTTCGACAGGTCAATGACGCTGACGCCGCCTTTTGCGTCAACCTCGCCATTCTCGCCGTCTCGCTCGCCCTCATTGGCAACGAGGATGCGCTTGCCGTCAGGCGTAAAGGTCAGCATGTCGGGCAATGCGCCGACGCTTACCGCCTTGATCAACGCTCCGCCGCTGTCGAGCAGGAACACCTTGCCCGGTTCGCTCTTCACGGCATTCGCGACCGCTACTGCGACCAGCCCGTCATGCACGGACACGCTGGTGATGGCATTGCCGAATCCGCCAAAGGCGTCTGTCGAGAAATCGATGACTGCGCCCGCCTCGAGCGTGGCCGGATTTTCCGCAGAAACGACCTGCAGTCCGACGGACGAGGTGACGTAGAAGGCCTTGCCGAGGGCATCGTAGGCTGAAATTTCAGCACCGCCGAGCGCTATGCTGTCGAGCGCCGAAAGGACAAGCTGCTGGTTGGCTTCGAGTGAAAGGGCCATGCGGATCTCCTTGAAATGGAGACCGCATTCAATCAGTTATATGTTTCATCCCTATTCCAGTTCCGTGACATGAACATGTCGATCCGGTGACAGCGGCGCCGCCGGGCGGCCGGTCGCAGCCTTGCTCAAGCGTCGGAGAATTGCGCCGCAATCTCCTCGAACTCTGCATGCACCTGCATGAACGCATCCAGCACGTCCGGGTCAAAATGCGACCCACGTCCGTCCGCCATCATCTGCAGCACGTCATCGTGCGGCAGCGCGGGCTTGTAGACACGCTGGCTGATCAGCGCGTCATACACGTCGGCCACCGCCATCAGCCGCGCCGACAAGGGAATGGCCTCTCCCGCCAGGCCCTGCGGATAGCCTGATCCGTCCCATTTTTCCTGGTGCGACAGCGCAATCTCCTTTGCGATCGCGAGGAAATCGATCTCCATGCCCAGCGCGTCTTCCGCGCGCCGGATCGCCTCGTAGCCGAGCGTGGTGTGCGTCTTCATCACCTCGAACTCTTCCGGCGTCAGCCGGCCTGGCT
>CAYZXP010000109.1:0-10549 GCA_964482415.1 uncultured Bifidobacterium sp.
CCTCCCCGATGCCTGCGCGTTGATTGTTGTCGGCCTGTTCGGTTCTCTGATGACAAAACTTCAGCTCTATCCGGTGCATGCGCACTGCCTTGACATCGTTCCCGGCCGTTTCCGGCGCGACTGGATGGAGCAGACGCCGGAGCGCTTTGCGTACCGCTGTCTGCCGATGGTGATCGCCAATACGTCGGGATGGGAGTTGCTGTCGCCCTGCGCGTTCGAAGCCAGCTGGAACGGCTCCGCCGGCCGGGATGCGATAAGCATTAACGCTGCCGATGAGCAGGCGACCGTTGACGCGATCGCCACCTCGCATTTCGGCAGCGGCATCCTGACCTTCCACGCCGGCTACATCTTCGTCACCGACCCGGGCTGGGGGCTGAACGTGCGCGGCGCGCCGAACTTCGTGAAGGACGGCATTCAGGCGCTCGAAGGACTGGTCGAGACCGACTGGCTGCCATTTCCCTTCACGATGAACTGGCGCTTCACGCGGCCGGGTACGGTGCGTTTCGAGCAGGGTGAGCCGCTGGCCTTCGTGGTACCCACGCGGCACCTGCTGCTCGACGAGATCCAGCCGGAGATCCGCGAACTCAGCGACGAGCCCGAGCTCGCGCAGCGCTATGCCGAATGGCGCGACAAGCGCGCCGGCTTCATCAGCGCGCTGGCCGCGAACCAACCCGAGGCCGTCCGGCAGGGCTGGCAGCGCAATTACTCGCGCGGCACGCATCCGGATGGTCAGGCGGCGCCCGAAACCCATGTGCTCAAGCGCGTGCTGAAGGCGCCGCGTCGTTAGCGCACTAACCACCGCCCAAATGAAACAGGGGAGCCGAAGCTCCCCCGTGTTGCCTGCAGCTGCCGTCGTAACGGCGTGATGCCTTACTTGCCGGCGCGGCCGAGCAGGAAGTTGGTCAGCAAAGGCACCGGCCGGCCGGTTGCGCCCTTGGCCGCGCCGCTCTTCCATGCGGTACCGGCGATGTCGAGGTGCGCCCACGTGTACTTGCGCGTGAAACGCTCGAGGAAGCAGGCTGCGGTGATCGAGCCGCCCGGCGGGCCGCCGATGTTGGCGATGTCGGCAAAGTTCGACTTCAGCTGTTCCTGGTATGACTCCTCGATCGGCATCCGCCAGGCGGTGTCGTTCGCCGCCTTGCCGGCCTTTAGCAATTCGTTGGCCAGCGCATCGTGCGCATCATCGTGGCGCGTGAACAGGCCGCTGTTGTGATGGCCAAGCGCCGTCACGCAAGCGCCGGTCAGCGTGGCGATGTCAACCACCGCCGCCGGCTTGAAGCGCTCGACATAAGTCAGCGCATCGCACAGGATCAGGCGGCCTTCGGCGTCAGTGTTCAGGATCTCGATGGTCTGGCCCGACATTGACGTGACGATGTCGCCCGGGCGCGTCGCGCGGCCCGACGGCATGTTCTCGCAGGTCGGGATCACGCCGATCACGTTCAGCTTCAGCTGCATCTCGGCGATCGCGCGGAACGTGCCCAGCACCGAGGCGGCACCGCACATGTCGTACTTCATCTCGTCCATGCCGGAGCCGGGCTTCAGCGAGATGCCGCCGGTGTCGAACGTGATGCCCTTGCCGACCAGGACGACCGGCGCTTCCTTCGCCTTGCCGCCCATGTGCCGCAGCACGATGAATTTCGGCGGTTGCTCGCTGCCGTTGGTGACGGACAGGAAGCTGCCCATCTTCAGCGCTTCGAGCTGCTTGCGGTCCAGCACCTCGACGCCGAGCTTGAATTCTTTCGCCAGCTGCTTCGCGGTGGTCGCGAGGTAGGTCGGCGTGCAAATGTTCGGCGGCAGGTTGCCCAGCGTCTTCGCAAGGTCGCTGCCATTGGCCAGTGCCACGCTCTGCACCAGCGTGCGCTTGGCCTCCGCCTGCTGCGCATCGCCGACGGCGATCGTGACCTTCTTCACGCCGGATTTCGATTCGTCTTTCTTGCTCTTCAGGCCGTCGCTGCGGAACACGCTCTCGCGCAGCGTGGTCACCAGCGTGCGCAAACCCCAGGCAGCGTCACGGGCAGTGGCCGCGTCGAGCGGCAGCGCGAGCAGCGCATCCGCGCAGCCCAGCGTCGACAGCGCGCGCGCGACACCCTGCGCGGTGGTGATGAAATTGCGATCGGTAACGTTGCCCTCTGCGCCGAGTCCCGTCAGCAGAACTCGCTGGGCGCCGCCCGCAGTGCGGTGCAGCAGCAGCGTGGTGCCGGCCTTGCCGCTGATGTCGCCGCTCTTCACGGCGGCTGTCAGCGCGCCTTTGTCATCCAGAGCCTTCGCTTCGTCGGTGAGCTTGCCGTTGTCATACACGCCGACTACGACGCAGCCGGTCTTCTGCTGGGAGATTCCGTTTTTTGTGCTGAAAGCTTTTATGCTAAAGTCCATGGCCGCTCCTAGTTAAACCCCCGGAATTATAGTCCCCGAATGATTTTTCAGCGCGCCATACGCCGCGAGTTGCTGAACACGGTTGGCGCAGTCTTCACGGCCCTGTTCACCATCGTGATCACGGTCATGCTGATCCGCATCCTCGGCGACGCGGCAGCGGGCAAGGTTGCTTCGACCGATGTCGCCGTGCTGCTCGGCTTCGCTTCCCTCGGTTATCTCCCCGTGATCATCTCGCTGACCGCATTCGTGTCAGTGCTGCTGGTGGTCGCGCGCAGCTACCAGGATTCAGAGATGGTGGTCTGGTTCGCGTCCGGCCTGTCGCTGACGCGCTGGATAGCGCCGGTGCTGCGTGTCGGCATCCCGCTGGTAATCGTCACCGCATTGCTGTCGCTGTGGCTCACGCCCTGGGCCAACCGCTCCTATGCGGAGTACAAGGAGCGCTTCCGCAATCGCGAGGACATCTCGCGCGTTTCGCCGGGCAAGTTCCAGGAGTCGGCCGGCGGCGACAAGATCTTCTTCGTCGAAGGACTGGCCGATGATGCGAGCCATGTGCAGAACGTGTTCGTGCGGCAGGGCGGCCGCCGTGACAGCGTCGTCGTCGCCGAGCAGGGCAGCATCCGTTTCGACGCCCGCGGCGACAAGCTGCTCGAACTGCAGCTCGGACGCCGCTATGACGGCGCTCCCGGCAGCAGTGACCTGCGGACCATCGAATTCCAGCGCTACACGGTCGTGATCGCGCCCAGCACCCGCGAACTGCGTGACAACAAATCCGCCAAGGTGCAACCGACGCTGGATTTGCTGGCCGAACCCACGCGCGCGAACCAGGCTGAGCTGTTGTGGCGTATCGCCGTTCCGCTGACCTGCCTGCTGCAGATGCTGCTGGCCATCCCGCTCGGCTTCGTGAACCCGCGCCGTGGCCGCACGCTGAACCTGATGATTGCGCTGCTGCTGGCTGTCACCTACAACAACTTTGCAGGCATCCTGCAGGCCAGCGTGTCCAGCGGAAAGCTGGCATTCGGCGTCGCCTGGTGGCCATTGCACCTGCTTGCAGCGATGCTGATCGCGCTGCTCTTCTTCTGGCGAGACAACACGAACAGCCGCTGGCATCCGGCGCGGCTGGTGGCAAGAGTGCGGCCGGCGGCCCTGCTCCGGCGCAAGGAGGCGGCATGAAGGTCTTGCGCCGCTACTTCACCGGAGAGATCTACCGGTCGGTGCTGTTCGTGCTGGTCGCGTTCCTTGCGCTGTTCGCATTCTTCGACCTGATGGGTGAGCTCGGTTCGGTCGGTCGCGGACCGTATCGCCTCGAGCATGCGTTTGTCTACGTCGCCGCCGGATTGCCGTCCTATGCGTACGAACTGATGCCGATTGCAGCGCTGATCGGCACCATTTACGTGATGGCGCAGTTTGCTGCGCGTTCCGAATTCACCGTGATGCGTGCTTCGTCGCTGTCGATGGGGCGTGCATTGCGAATGCTGGTGCGCATTTCTGTTGTGCTGGCCGTGATCACGTTCGTTCTTGGCGAATTCGTGGCGCCGAAGTCCAACGATTTCCGGCAGCAGTTCAAGCGCCGCATTGAAGGTTCGTCGCTGTCCGCCGAATTCCGCAGCGGCCTGTGGGCCAAAGACGTGATCCGCGATCCCGGATCGAATACGGTGGTCGGCTCCCGTTTCATCAATGCGAGCAAGATCGAGCCGGGCGGCGCGGTGCGCGGCGTAAACCTGTTCGAGTTCGACCAGCACATGCACATGCGTGCGCGTATTTCGGCGGACCGTGCCGAATTCGTCGAGCCGGGCGTGTGGCGGCTTACCGGCGTCGACGAGATCCGCATGAAGCCGGCAGAAGCGTCGGAGCGGATGCGGCCCGAACTGCTCGACCGGAACAAACTCGACAGCAGCACGCTCAGGTCCGACATCACGCCCGAGATTCTCTCGGTCCTGATGGCGGACCCCAAGCGCATGTCGGCAGTCGACCTGGCGCTGTTCAGCCGCCACCTGCGGCAGAACAAGCAACGCAGCGAACAGTATGAAATCGCGCTGTGGAGCAAGCTGCTGTACCCGGTCGCGGTGATCGTGATGATGGTGCTGGCGCTGCCGTTTGCCTACATGCACGCGCGCAGCGGCGGACTGTCGCTGAAAGTTTTCATTGGCATCATGATCGGCATGGGTTTCCACTTGCTGAACAACCTGTTCTCGCACATCGGTCTGCTCAACACCTGGCCGCCATTCGCGACAGCGGTCTTGCCAAGCGTATTGTTCCTGCTGGCGGCGATTTCCGCGCTCTGGTGGGTGGAGAGGCATTGATGAACGACAAGCAAGCGCTGGTGCTGTTCGCACACGGCGCCCGTGACCCGCGCTGGGCGCAGCCCTTCAAGAAGCTGCAGGCGATTGCGCAGCAGCAGCTGGAGGGTGTGCAGGTAGAACTGGCATTTCTTGAACTGATGGAGCCGCGCCTGCCGGAAACCATCGACCGCCTGGCAGACGACGGTTGCCTCAGCATCCGCGTGGTGCCGGTTTTCCTCGGGCAGGGCGGACATGTGCTGCGTGACTTGCCGCCGATGATCGAGGAGCTGCGCCTTCGCCATCCGCAGGTGCAAATCAGCGTCGCCGACGCAGTGGGCGAAAATCCGGAAGTCCTTCAGGCGATCGCCGCCTATTGCGTGGGTAGCCTGATGTCGGCGTCCTGACGTGGCCAGCCTGTCCGGCGGTGCTGTTGCAACTGCCTCACTCGTCGGACATTTCATCCGCAACGCTGACTTTTAATCGCTCCTCTGCGGCCTCCGGCACCTTCCGCTTCCCCGGCTGCCCCCACGTCCTCTGCGCGAGCAATCCATCCTTCTGGTCGCGTCGCCACTGGAAGATCAAGCGAATGTCGATGTCATGTTCGCGGGCGACTGCCGACGCGCTGGAGCCCGGACGGCTGGCCTGCTCCAGCAGGTCCAGCTTCTGCTGCAGTGTCCAGACGCGGCGCGGCCGGTAATCCCGCTTGCCCTTCAGCGGCTTTTTCTTCAGCGCGATGATCCTGCGCATCGTCGGCTCCTGCCATCCGTGGGTGGAGCCGTGACGATGCAAAGCATTGCAATGCAATGCGTTCAGGATGCTGTGGGCGGGAAGTAATCTTCGGTTGTCATCAACCGAAGGGCAGGGGAGTGTCGTTGGCGTGCGACGCTGCGAGTGCAGCGCTACAGGACAGGCGGAAGCCTCAGCCGCGGGCGCGCAGCGCTTCGCCAATCATGACCAGCACCGGTCCCGAACAGTTCGGTATGCCCTGGGCCATGTCGGCCAGCGTCATTCGCATCACGCGCTCGTCAGCGCGGCTGACGTTTTCGATGGCGATCACCGGTGTCTGTGCGGGCTTGCCATGCTCGAGCAGGCGCTTCGCGGTCGCAATCGCTTCCTGTCCGCCCATGTACTGCACCAGCGTGTCGCAGCCTGGCAGCGACGCCTGGTCCGGTTCGCCGGGTGCCGTGGTCGACGTGAAGAACGCCACATTGCGGGCAACGCCGCGCTTGGTCAGGGGCTGTTTGATCGACGCCGCCGCGGCGAACGCCGTGGTAATGCCCGGCACGATCTCGTAAGGCACCTTCGCGCTTTCAAGCGCCACCAGCTCTTCGTCGGCGCGTCCGAACAACATCGGGTCGCCGCCTTTCAGGCGCACCACGCGGTCATAGCGGAATGCGCATTCGATCAGCTGCTCGTTGATCAGCGCCTGCGCGGTCGAACGCTGTCCGCTGCGCTTGCCGACGGAAATCAGGTCGGCCTGCGGGCACAGCGCGAGTATCTCCGGCGTGACGAGCGCGTCATGCAGAACAACATCGGCATGGGAGAGGATACGGGCGGCGCGAACAGTCAGGAGATCGGCGGCGCCGGGACCGGCGCCAACCAGCCAGACCTTGCCCGGGGTTGTCCGGGCAGGCCTGGTCAGATGGTCAGACATGGGAAGTGCGTGGGTCAGTCGAACCGGATCATGCCGGCGGCGACGGTCTGGTGGGAGATTTCGTCGATCAGGATGAAGCTGCCGGTCGCGCGCACCTGCTCGTAAGCGTCGGCCGCCAGCGGCTGCTGCACGGTCAGCGAGATGCGGGCAATGCCGTTGAGCTTCAGTTCGCTGCCGTCATGACGTTCTTGCGTGTTGATGTCCAGCAGCGACTGGATGCCGGTCACCTTTGCCGCCACCTGACGCGTGGTGTGCTTCAGCCAGTACTTGCGGCCGGTGTTCAGCGGCTCTTCCGACAGCCAGCAGACGTCGGCCGTGAAGTTTTTCGCCACGGTCGCCGGCGCATCGGCAGCGGACAGCATGTCGCCGCGCGAGATGTCGACGTACTCGTCGAGCAGGATCGTCACCGACTTGCCCGCCGACGCGCTGTCGAGCGAACCGTCGAGCGTCAGGATGTCCTTCACCGTCGCCTTGTGTCCGTTCGGCTGGACGACGATCTGGTCGCCCTTCTTCACGGTACCTGCTTCGATACGGCCCATGTAGCCACGGAAGTCGTTCGCCTCGTGACCGTTGTGACGCGCAACCAGCTGCACCGGGAAGCGGAAAGCGGCCGAATGCTCGTCGTCGTACACCGAGATCGACTCCAGCAGTTCGATCAGCGTCGGGCCGGTGTACCAGTCCATCTGCTCGCTGCGCACGACCACGTTGTCGCCGGCCAGCGCCGACATCGGGATCGTACGAATGTCCTTCAGGCCCAGCGTGTCTGCGAATTCCTTGTAGGCGGCGACGATGCTGTCGTACACCTTGCGGTCGTAGTTCACCAGGTCCATCTTGTTGACGGCCACGACCACATGCTCGATCTGCAGCAGTTGCGCAATCGTCGAGTGACGCTTGGTCTGGATCAGCAGTTCGGCCTTGCCGTTTTCGTCGATCTTCACCTTCGACACGTCGACCAGGATGATCACGGCGTCAGCAGTCGAGGCGCCGGTCACCATGTTGCGGGTGTACTGCTCGTGGCCCGGTGCGTCGGCGATGATGAACTTGCGCTTCGGCGTTGCGAAGTAGCGGTAAGCGACGTCAATCGTGATGCCCTGCTCGCGCTCGGCCTCGAGGCCGTCGGTCAGCAGCGACAGGTCGATCATGTCGCCAACGGTGCGCTTGTGGCGGGCGCGCGAGATGGCGTCCAGCTGGTCGGCGAAGATGCCCTTGCTGTCGAACAGCAGGCGGCCGATCAGCGTGCTCTTGCCATCATCGACCGAGCCGGCAGTGATGAAACGAAGCAGGCCGCGCTCCTGCGCGTCCGTGCCGGCCAGGTTCTTGTCTACTACGGCGTTCATTTAGAAATATCCTTCTTTCTTGCGCTTTTCCATCGACGCCTCGGAGGTCTGGTCGTCCATCCGGGTGGCGCCGCGCTCGGTGATCTGCGTGACGGCGGTCTCGGCGATGATGGCCTCGACGTCGGACGCGTCAGACGCGACCGGGCAGGTGCACGAAATGTCGCCGACGGTGCGGAAGCGCACGGTGCGGGTCTCGACGGTTTCGCCATCCTTCGCCGGCGTCAGGTCCGTCAGCGGCACCAGCAGGCCGTTGCGCGGAATGACCTGGCGCTGGTGCGCGAAATAGATGTTCGGCAGCGCGAGCTGCTCGCGGGCGATGTACTGCCAGACGTCGAGCTCGGTCCAGTTCGAGATCGGGAACACGCGCATGTTCTCGCCCGGATGCACGCGGGTGTTGTACAGGTCCCAGAGCTCGGGGCGCTGTGCCTTCGGGTTCCACTGGCCGAATTCGTCGCGGAACGAGAAGATGCGCTCTTTCGCGCGCGCCTTCTCTTCATCGCGGCGGGCGCCGCCGATGCAGGCGTCGAACTTGTACTCGGCAATGGTCTCGAGCAGCGTGACGGCCTGCGCCGCGTTGCGCGAGTCGGTCTGCGGATTGCGCAGGCGCACCGTGCCGCGCTTGATCGAGTCTTCGACCGAGCCGACGATCAGGCGCTCGCCGAGTTCGGCGGCGCGGCGATCACGGAATTCGATCACTTCCGGGAAGTTGTGCCCGGTGTCGATGTGCACCAGCGGGAACGGGAACTTGCCCGGACGGAAGGCTTTTTCAGCGATGCGCAGCAGCACCACCGAGTCTTTGCCGCCGGAGAAAAGCAGCGCCGGGTTGCCGCATTCGGCCGCCACTTCGCGCATGATGTGGATCGCCTCGGATTCCAGCCAGTCGAGATGACGGTTGCTGGCGGCGTCGATGAAGTGCTTGTTGTCTACAGCGGTATTCATGTTCGTTTACGCTTGAACGGATTTGATGCGGACCAGTTTGCCGTCGACGACGTGCAGGCCGCACTCCTTGGATTCAGGGTTTTCCCACCACCAGCGGCCGGCACGAATGTCCTCGCCAGGCTGGATGGCACGGGTACAGGGTTCGCAGCCGATCGACGGGTAACCCTTGTCGTGCAGGGGATTATACGGTACGCCGTTGCTGCGGATGTAGTTCCAGACATCCTCCTCCGACCAGTCGGCCAGCGGATTGAACTTCTGCATGCCATGCGCCGGGTCGTCTTCCTGCACCGCGAGCTCGGCGCGCGTGGTCGACTGCGCGCGGCGCTGGCCGGTCAGCCAGGCCTTGTTGCCCGCCAGCGCGCGGTTCAGCGGCTCGACCTTGCGGATGCGGCAGCATTCCTTGCGCATCTCGACGCTGTCATAGAACGCGTTCAGGCCGTTGGCCGACACGTAGGCTTCGACGGCCGCCGGATCCGGCTTGTACTGCGCGATCTCGTAGCCGTACTGCTCGCGCACGCGGTCGAGCATGCCCAGCGTTTCCTTGTGCAGGCGGCCGGTCTCGAGCGTGAAGATCCTGATCGGCAGCTTCGCGCGCAGGATCAGGTCGGTCAGCACCATGTCCTCGGCCGCCAGGCTGGACGCGAACACCGCCGGCGTAAAGTCGGCGGCAATGCGTTCCAGCGTGGCGCGCGTGTCGGCGAGCACCTTGTCAAAATCGCTCATCGTGCGTCCTGCGCTGCCGGACGGGCGACGCGGCGGAACAGCGGCGTCTTCTGATCCCAGGACACCTGATAGGCGTCGGAGAAATCGGTCAGGCCCTTCAGCGCGTCTTCGATGCTGCGGTCCTCGCGGGTCGCAAACGCATTGAAGCCGACGCGCGACATGTAGAACAGCTGGTCGCGCAGCACGTCGCCGATCGCGCGCAGTTCGCCTTCGAAGCCGACGCGGGCGCGCAGGTTGTAGGCGATCGAGTAGCCGCGGCCGTCGGCGAAGTTCGGGAAATCGACCGCGACCAGCGGCAGCGACTTCGCGTCTTCCTTCAGCTGCTCCGGTCGCTCGTCGCTGGCGAGCCAGACGCCGATGTCGCCGCGTGCGGCGAGGGTGGTCTTCTGTGCGAGCCAGACCGCCAGCGGCACGATCTGCTTGCCGGCCGGGACCGTCACCGCGTCCGCGGTCTCGCCGTCGGCGAGCTTCAGCACGTTCCAGTCGTCGCTGACGATGGCCTTGTCCTTGATGATCTTACGCATATGCGTCTTCTCCTGCCTGGTACGCATGACCCGGGATCGGGGTCGCATACACGTGAGTCTTGAAGGGTTCGATGCCGAGGCGTTCCACGGTATCGATGAACAGTTCGTCTTCGTGGCGCTCGCGCACATACACCTCGAGCAGGCGCGCGATGACTTCAGGCATCTGGCCGGCAGCGAACGACGGGCCGATGATCTTGCCGATCGCGCTGTTGTTGCCCTGGCTGCCGCCGATCGACACCTGGTACCACTCGGAGCCGTCCTTGTCGACGCCCAGCACGCCGATGTTGCCGACGTGGTGGTGGCCGCAGGCGTTGATGCAGCCCGAGATGTTCAGGTCGATGTTGCCGATGTCATGCTGGAAGTCGAGGTCGTCGAAGCGCTCCGCGATCGCCTCGGCGATCGGGATCGACTTCGCGTTCGCCAGCGAGCAGAAATCGCCGCCCGGGCAGCAGATGATGTCGGTCAGCAGGCCGATGTTCGGGGTCGCCAGGCCGTGCGCCTTGGCTTCCTTGTAGAGTTCCAGCAGGTCGGACTGCTTCACGTCGGCCAGCACCAGGTTCTGCTCATGCGTGACGCGCAGTTCGCCGAAGCTGTAGCGGTCGGCGAGATCGGCGACGAAGTCCATCTGCTCGGCGGTCGCGTCGCCCGGCGGCGTGCCGGTCTTCTTCAGCGACAGCGTGACGATCGCATAGCCCGGCTGCTTGTGCGGTCGGACGTTGC
>CAYZXP010000110.1:0-10186 GCA_964482415.1 uncultured Bifidobacterium sp.
CGCAGCAATGCGAACCAGCACACGCCGGTGTTCATGGCGCACGGACGCGGCGACAACGTGGTGCTGATCAATCGCGCCGAGGCGTCGCGCGACCTGCTCAACTCGCTGGGTTACGAGGTCGAATGGCGCGAATACATGATGCCGCACTCGGTGTGCGCGGAAGAGATTGATGACATCAGCGTGTGGCTGAAGCGGGTGTTGAAGAAGGGTTGACGCGGTTGGCGGACTGACCGCCCCAAAGACACGGGGTCCCGGCCTGCGCCGGGACGCCCCTGTCGAGGTAATGACCGTCCTTACCTGAAAATCACCGTCTTGTGCCCGTTCACCAGAATGCGGTGCTCGACGAACCACTTCACCGCCCGCGCCAGCACCACGCATTCGACGTCGCGACCGATCGCCGTCAGCGTCTCCGGTCCCATCGAGTGATCGACCCGTTCCACATCCTGCTCAATGATCGGGCCTTCATCAAGGTCGCTGGTCACGAAGTGCGCGGTCGCGCCGATCAGCTTCACGCCACGGTCATGCGCCTGGTAGTAAGGCTTCGCACCCTTGAAGCTCGGCAGGAACGAATGATGGATATTGATGGCACGTCCGCGCAGCGCATCGCACATCTCCTTCGACAGGATCTGCATGTAGCGCGCCAGCACCACCAGGTCGACGCGATGCGTGTCGGCGATATCCAGCACCTTCTGCTCCTGCGCGCGCTTGGCCTCGGCCGACGCGCCGGCCATCAGCGGGAAGTGATGGAAGGGTATGTTGTAGCTGGCTGCCAGCTGGTAGAAGTCGGTGTGATTCGACACGATGGCGACGATCTCCACCGGCAGTAGTCCGCTCTTGTAGCGGAACAGCAGGTCATTCAGGCAATGCCCGATCTTCGAGACCATGATCAGCACGCGCGGCTTGCGCGACGCATCGTTCAGCTGCCAATCCATGCCCATCGCCTGCGCCAGCTCCGCAAAACCGCCGCGCAGCGTCTCCTCGGACACGCCGCCGTCTTCCAGCGCGAAATGTACGCGCATGAAGAACTGCTTTGCCTGCGCATCGCCAAACTGCGCCGAGTCGATGATGTTGCAGCCGTGGTCGGCCAGGAAGCCGGACACGCGCTGCACGATGCCGCGCTGGTCCTTGCAGGACAGGGTCAGGATGAATTCGGGGTGGGACATCGGGCAAATCCTCGTGATGAATGGTCAGACAGGTCGTTCAAACATACGAAAACCAAAACGAATGCCTGCCATTGTCGCATGCCGCGGCAGGCTTGCCGCGCTGCGTTTATGATGTTCTCCGTCTCATTTTCCGATACGCCCCCATGCAGCGCACACTACGTACTGCCCACTTCGGCGCCCTCTTCGCCGCCGTCCTCTCGCTGGCCTCCGCCACGGCCGCCGCAGGCGACCTGAACTGCACGATCGCCGGCGCATCCGAAGTCACCGCCGACGGCCGCCTCGACGCACTCGAGGGCAAGAAGAATTATTACGAGACCGTCGCAGGCGCCGAATTCATCGTCCAGCGCGACAAGGGCCTGATGATGGGCCGCTTCGTCAGCAACGCCGGCCAGAAAATCACCGTGATCGACCAAGGCTCCGCGCAGAACTCGTACAAGGTGCTGTCGGTGTCGCCGCGCGCCGGCGGGCGCGTGCAGTCGCAGTATTTCGAGGTACGGCTGCAGGACAAGGGTGAGAAAAAACCTTTCGTGCTGGTCGCCGCCGAAGTGCTGCACGGCTTCTGCACACAGTAAGTTCCCGCCCCGATTTCCGGCGTGTTCCGGCACGCCGCGCCGACCTCGGCTATACTCCGGGGTTCAATAACCTCGCGCGTGCGCGGGTTCCTACCATGGTTTCATCCCGTACGCTTCCTACAATCCGTCTTGTGAAGGACATCCACGTGTCGCACCTGGATACGCTTAATCTCGTCATTACCAATCATCTCGAAGCGCTCGCGCCTGAAACCGACCGTGAGGGCCGCTTCCCCCGCCCTGTCATCGATGCGCTCGGCGAAGCCGGCCTGCTTGGCCTGATCAGCAGCAAGGACGTCGGCGGCATGGGACTCGGCCTGGCCGAAGCCAGCCAGGTCGTGTCGTCGCTCGCGCAGCACTGCCCGTCGACGGCCATGGTGGTCTGCATGCACTACTGCGCCACCGCCGTGCTCGAACAGCTCGGCCCAGAGGCCGTGCGCCGCGAGATCGCCGCCGGCCGCCACCTGACCACGCTTGCTTTCTCCGAAGCCGAGTCGCGCAGCCACTTCTGGGCGCCGGCCAGCACTGCCGCGCGCGACGGCGAACAGGTCATGCTGAACGCGCGCAAGAGCTGGATCACCTCGGCTTTCGAGGCAAATTCGTATGTCTGGTCGAGCAAGCCGCTGGCCGCCGAAGGCGCCAGCAGCCTCTGGCTGGTGGACGCGAAAGCGGAAGGCCTGACGCTGGCCGCCCCGTTCAACGGCCTCGGCATGCGCGGCAATGCGTCCTCGCCGGTCACGGCAGCGGGCGTGAAGATCCCCGCGTCCAACCTGCTCGGTGAAGACGGCAAGGGCTTCGACATCATGATGGGCGTGGTGCTGCCGTGGTTCTGCTCGCTGAACGCATCCTGCTCGGTCGGCACGATGGAAGGCAGCCTGGCGCGCGCGATCGCGCATGTATCGGGCACTCGCCACCAGCACCTCGACTCGTCGCTGGCCGACCTGCCGACCATCCGCGCCTATCTCGCCAAAGCACGGATCAAGGCCGACATGGCCAACGCGCTGCTGCAAGACACCCTCGCCGCGATCGCCTCCGGCCGTGCCGACACCATGCTGCGCGTGATGGAAGTCAAGCCGGCGGCCGCTGAAGCGGCGCTGGAAGTGACCGACACCGCCATGCGCGTGTGCGGCGGCGCCGCGTTCCGCAAGGAAGTCGGCGTCGAGCGCCTGTTCCGCGACGCGCGTGCCGCGCATGTGATGGCGCCGACCTCCGACGTGCTGTACGACTTCATCGGCAAGGCCCTCACCGGCCTGCCGCTTTTCTGAGGAATCAACATGACGCAACAAGTGCTGGTGATGGGTGCAGTCGCCTATGCGCCGAAGGTGGTCACCATCTGGGAAGGCTTCAAGGCCTGGTTCCGTGAACACGGCCTCGAATTCGACTTCGTGCTCTACTCTAACTACGAACGGCAGGTCGAGGACCAGTTCAATGGCACGCTGCACCTCGCGTGGAATTCGCCGCTGGCCTGGGTGCGCGCCGAGCGTATCGCGAAAGCCAAAGGCGTGAAGGTGTCGGCGATCGCGATGCGCGACACCGACTGCGACCTGACCTCGGTGCTGGTGGTGAAGAACGGCGGCGGCATCGACAGCGTCGATTCCCTGCGCGGCAAGACCGTCGGCTTCGGCGCGATCGATTCGCCGCAGGCGACGCTGATCCCGCTGGACCACCTGCGCCAGGCCGGTCTCGTCGCCGGCCGCGACTACACCGCGCGGCGCTTCGACGTCCTCGGCGGCAAGCATGGCGACCACGTTGGCGGCGAACTCGATGCGGCAAAAGCGCTGGTGCAGGGCAAGATCGACGCCGCATGGATGATCGACGGTAACCACCTGGCGTTCTCGTCCGACGGCACGCTGCCATCGGGCCAGACGAAAGTGCTGGCCCGTACCGCGCCTTTCGACCATTGCAACTTCACGGTCAGCCCGGACGCGCCGCAAGACCTGATTGCGCGCTTCACCGAGCTGATCCTCGGCATGCGCTGGGACGATCCGGCGGTGCGTCCGCTGCTGGAACTGGAAGGCCTGCGCCAGTGGAAGACCGGCCGCACTTCAGGCTATGCCGCGCTCGAGCGCGCAGTCGACGACGAGAAATTCTATGACGCCAACGGCAACATCCTCGCTGCAGACTATCGTTATTGATGGCCTCGGCCTCGACCAGGGCGCGCACCTGCTGATCAAGCGCGCACTGGACGAGGTAGCGGTCGGCGGCACGCTGCGCGTGACCGCCAGCGCGCCCGACTGGGACATGCACCTGCTCGCCTGGTGCCGTGCGAACGGTCATGCAGTCACCTTCGCCGGCGACCATGCGGACATCGTGCGCGGCCCGTTCCAGCAGGGACGCTGGGCTGGCGCGGTCAAGGGCGGTGACGCCGACCGCCGCGCGCCGCAAGCCATCGCCGAGCATGCGGATGCGCAGTGGGGACTGGCCGCGCGCGGCGCAACCGTCGAGGCGGGCAGTCCCGGCTTCGATTTTCGCTTCAGCGAAAAATCCGAGGTCTGGGCCGAGACCGCCGACGATCTGTACAAGCAGGCGCTTGCGGGCCAGTGGGATCCGGAGACCGCGATCGACTGGACTGCCACGCCCGAGCTGCCTGAAGAGGTCGAGGACGCGGTCGTGCAGGTGATGACCTACCTGATCGAGAACGAGAATGCCGCGCTGCTGGTGCCGGCACGCCATCTCGGCCAGGTGCATCCGCATTTCCGCGAGGTGATGCAACTGCTCGCGATCCAGTGCGCCGATGAAGCGCGGCATGTGGAAGTGTTCACGCGACGTGCGACGCTGAAGCGGCCGAACCCGGCGCTGTCCGGCGCCGGCGGTCAGGCGTCATTGAAGACACTGTTCGAGGCCAGCGATTTTTCCACCAGCGCCTTCCTGCTGTCGGTGCTGGGCGAAGGCAGCTTCGTGAACCTGCTGAACTTCCTGCATGAATGCGGGCCGGACCCGCTGACGCGGCAGATCGCCAAGCTGGTCGCCCGCGACGAGGCAAGGCATGTGGCGTTCGGCATGGCCCACCTCGAATACCGGCTCGCGCAGGATCCGGGCTATCAGTCCGCATTGAAGGCGGCGATCGAGCAGCGCTACGACACGCTGGCGGCCAGTGCCGGACTGAACGAGGAAGTGTTCGATGCGCTGATCCTGCTGGCGGCAGGCGACACCGATGCGGCGTCAGTGCGGCGCGGCTTCGAGCGCGTGCAGCGGCTGAAGCAGGAGATGGCCACCGGGCGCAAGGCAAGGCTGGTGCGACTGGGCTTTCCGGTCGATGAGGCAGACCGGCTGTCGGGGCTGCATACGCGGAACTTCATGTAATTCTTCCGCAGCCGGACACCGAAGCAAAAACGCTGGTTTCCGGCCCTGTTTCCGGGTTCGGAGGCTCTGCGACAATGGGTCCCGGCCTCCGCTGGCATGGCGTTTCAGAAGCCGACAGCGCTTGAATCGTCATGCCAGCGCAAGCCGGGATCCATGATCGATTATTCCGGTCCTGGTTCCAGGTTCAGAGGTGCTGCGACGATGAGTCCCCGCCTGCCCCGGCCTTCGCCGGAGCGGTGGCTGGGACGACGCTGCGGACGAAGCAGCCCGCCACATGACGACGCACCTCAGGCATGCCGCTCCATCCGCGAGCCCGCCTTCGTATCTCCCATCCGCCAGTACACCAGCAGCGACACGAAGATGCATGCCGTCGCATACCAGTAGAAGCCGCTCTCGTAGCCGGCCTGCTTGAACGACAGCGCGACCGCATCCACCGAGCCGCCGAAGATGGACACCGTCAGCGCATACGGCACGCCGACGCCGAGCGCGCGTATCGAGGTCGGGAACAGCTCGGCCTTGATGATGCCGGTGATCGCGGTATAGCCGGAGACGATCGCCCACGCACCCGAGATCAGCAGGAACGCCACCCACGGACTCTTCGTCTGCGACAGCAGCGTCAGCAACGGATAGGTGCACAGCACACCCATCACGCCGAACCACAGCAGCAGCGGTTTGCGGCCGATGCGGTCTGACAGCGCCCCGTACAGCGGCTGCAGCAGCAGCGCCACCGTCAGGTAACCGAGCACCACCATCGTGACCTGCGCGTCGTCAAGACCGACCGACAGCTTCAGGAATTTCTGCATGTAGGTCGTGTACGTGTAGAACGCGCTGGTGCCGCCGATCGTGATGCCGATAACCAGCAGCAGTTCGCGCCAGTGCGACAGCAGCGCCTTCCATGAACCGGACGCGCCGGTCGCTTTCGCCGCCGCGTAATGATCGGTCTCGTGCATGTCGCGCCGCATGAACAGTGCGTACACCGACAACACCGCGCCGAGCGCGAACGGTATGCGCCAGCCCCACTCTTTCAGCTCGGCCGTCGACAGGAACACCTTCTGCAGCAACAGCAGCAGCAGGATCGCCGCCAGCTGCCCGCCGATCAGCGTGGTGTACCAGACGCCCGAATAGAATCCGCGCCGGTACGGCTCGGCCATCTCCGCGAGATAGGTCGCGCTTGCGCCGTATTCGCCGCCCTGACTCAAGCCTTGCAGCAGTCGCGCGCACACCAGCAGCACCGCCGCCCACGCGCCGATCTGCGCATGCGTCGGGCTGACGGCAATCAGCAGCGAGCCGAAGCACATCAGCAGCACCGACACCAGCAGCGACCGGCGGCGGCCATAGCGGTCCGCCACCCAGCCGAACAGCAGCCCGCCCAGCGGACGCACGATGAACGCAGCTGCGAACACGGCCGCCGCCGACAGCTGCTGCGCAACCGGATCGGCCGAAGGGAAAAACGCCGGTGCGAAGTACAGCGCGAACGCCGAATACGCATAGACGTCGTACCACTCGATCAGGTTGCCTATCGATCCGACCAGGATCGCCTTCACGCGCGAACGCGTACCCTCGCCGCCGCGCGCTGTGCTGCCGGCTGCCTCCGTTGCCGCCGGTGTTACTGCGGCCGATGTCGTCGTCGATGTTGTCATAGGTTCCACAGGCTTGAATTCGTGGCATCATAAACCGCAACAAGACCGGCCCGGCGTCCTGCCGCGGCCGACGTTGCGAGAACGATAATAATGACCGCACCATCTGCCAACGCTGCGTTCAGCGTGCTGTTTTTCTGCATGGGGAATATCTGTCGCAGCCCGACCGCGCACGGCGTGTTCCGCCACAAGCTGAGGCAACGCGGGCTCGACGGCCTGGTGCGGGTCGAATCCGCCGGCACGCACAACTATCATCCGGGCGACCCGCCCGACCGGCGCAGCCAGCGCGCCGCCGCGCTGCGCGGCTATGACCTGTCCGACCTGCGCGCGCGCCAGGTCCGCGATGACGATTTCGAACGGCACGACCTCTTGCTCGGCATGGACTGGGACAACCTGGCGCTGGCCGAAGAGCGCTGCCCGCCGAACCACAGTCGCAAGCTGAAGCGGCTGGCCGAATTCTGCCGGCGGCACGAGGCTGCGGTGGTGCCCGACCCGTACTACGGCGGCGACGCCGGATTTGCGCATGTGCTGGACCTGATCGAAGACGCCTGCGACGGCCTGCTCGACCACCTTGCCGGGCGCCTGGCGCTGCAAGGCCTGCCGGCCACCGGAGGTGCGCGATGAGCAAGCTGGTCATCCTCCTGATCGCGGCCGCGCTGGCCATTGCGCTGCTGCTCGCCGGACAGCTGACCGGACTGGTCTCGCTGAACTTCGGCGGCGGCACCGACGCGCATCGCTACAAGAACGCCGGCGTGCTCGAGGCGGTCTGCGACGCCGAAGTCAGCCGTCCGGGCGACACCCTGGCGCCGCCGTTCGAGACCAACCGGCTGACGCTGCCCGTGGTGATCAACTTCGACGACAGCACCGGCGCCTACCCGGGCGAGTACACGATCTCGATGAACCGCAAGGGCACCGTGCACGTGAAAGATGCGCTGATCGAAATCCACCGTCCGGCGATGTTCAAGCGCTACGGCGCCGTCATCGTCGGCGAGTACGTGACGGTCAACCGCCAGACAGGCGAACTGAAACAGTGGCTCGAGCTGGATGACGGCAAGAAGCTGCAGCTCATCACCGGTACCTGCAAGCGCACCGACAACGCGCCGTTCTGAACGCTCCCCCTGGTCAGGCGTCAGGCGCCCGGCCGCAGCCCTTGCCAGAGCGCGCGCGCCGCGCCATAGGCGCGCGGCCACTCCGAGCGGACATGGTTGCGCAGGCGCGCGACGCGCGTGCCGTCAACCGCATGCAGCATCACCTCGACCCGATTGAAGCGCAGGCTGCGCGCAGACTGCGCCGAGCGAACATTCCACTTGTAAGGATGCGATAGCGGCACATAGTGCGCCGTAAACGAGCGGCGTGACCAGCGTTCGTCGGTAGTTGGCAGGCTGCCGTGGATCACCATCGATTTCCACATCAGCAGGTCGCCCTGCCGCAGCACCGGCGCGACGCAGTCGAGCGGGCCGTCGCGCACGAAGTCGGCCATGCGCGCCTTGTACTGCGCCGAGTTCGGGTCGCCCTCCTCGCCCGGCACGCGCATGCGGTGGCTGCGCGGCAGAATGAAGAAGCGGCCCGCGTCGGGATGGATGTCCTCGGCGGCGACCCAGACGCCGATCATCTCTCCGTCATTCCGCGAGTCGATGTAATGGCCGTCGCGATGCGCCCAGGTCACCTGGTTGCCGTCGAAGTACATCGTATGCACGCAGCGCGCCGCCTCGCCGGTCAGCACCGCGAGCGCGCGCTGAATCGCCGGGTGCGTGAGCACCGTCAGCCCGGCGCGGCGGAAGCCCGCATGGCGGCGGCTCGCAAGGTCCTGCAGGTTCATGATCGGGTACTTCATGTAACCGCCCGGCGTGTACTGGTGGCGCTCGAACTTGCCCGACACATGCCGTTCGAAGAAGCCGAGCCGGTCGCCCAGCACCTCGGCGCGGAACGCGTCAATGCCGGCCTGGCACAGCCGCGGCGGTATCGCGCCGCGCACGTGCACATAGCCTTCGCGCTCGAACCAGTCGCGGAATTCCTGCGGACGCGACGGCGGCGGACAGGGATCATCGCCGCAGCCGGCCGGCTGCTCCAGCACGGTCCGGCGCGGCAGCACGCGGATCATGTCATCCGCGCCGCTGCGCGTGTCCGGCGCCGGAGCGCCGCCTTCCCTGTGCTGCGTTTGCATCGCTGTCCTGTGGTGGCTGCGGTATGCCCAGTGTAGACAGCGCGCGCCTGCGCCGATTGTCCGCGCACAAGCAGCGGCAACGGCACGCGCATGCGCATTGCGCATGCGCTTTGCGACTACAATCGCCGGATGAAAAATTCTCCCGTGACAGCCTCGAGCCCGCTGCGAGTGGCCCTCACCGGCACACTCTCCCTGGCCGTCGCGATGGGAATAGGCCGCTTCGCATTCACGCCGCTGATGCCGATGATGCTGCACGACGGCCTGCTCGACCTGGCCGGCGCCAGCTGGCTGGCCAGCGCGAACTACCTCGGCTACCTGCTCGGCGCGCTGCTGTGCACCTTCCAGCCGGCGCTGTGGGCGCGACTCGGGCTGGCGCCGGTGCGCGCGTCGCTGATGGTGAAGGTCGGCCTCACGCTCACCTGCCTGCTGACGGCGGCAATGGCGCTGGATGCACCCGCCGCATGGCCCGCGCTGCGCTTCGCCGCCGGCATGATGACCGCGCTGTCCTTCGTCTACACGTCCACCTGGTGCCTCGGCAATCTCGCGCGACTGAATGCGCCGTCGGCCGGCGGCATCGTCTATGCCGGTCCCGGCGTCGGCATCGCCAGCAGCGGCTTGCTGGCCAGCCTGATGGTGCAGATGGACTGGCGCGCCGGCAGCGGCTGGCTCGCGTTCGCGCTGCTGGCGGCGGCGATGACGGTGACCGTATGGCCCGTCTACCGTGACGACCACGGACTGCAGCCGGCCGCACCGGCGAAGGCAGGACAAGGCAGCGGCGGCGGCATGGCCGAGAAGGCCGCGCTGACGATCGCCTACGGGCTGGCCGGCTTCGGCTACATCATCACCGCGACCTTCCTGCCGGTGATTGCGCGGACCGCGCTGCCGGGATCGATCTGGCCCGACCTGTTCTGGCCGATGCTGGGCATCGGCGTGGCTGCCGGCGCGGTGCTGGCCTCGCGCATACCAACGCGCATCGACCAGCGCCACCTTCTTGTCGGCTGCTACCTGATGCAGGCGCTCGGCGTGGTGATCGTGATCTGGCTGCCGACGCTGGCCGGCTTCGCGATCGGCAGCCTGCTGGTCGGCCTGCCGTTCACCGCAATCACCTTCTTCGTGATGCAGATCGGGCGCCGGCTGCATCCGCAATCGGCGGCGGCCATCTTCGGACTGCTGTCGGGGTCGTTCGCCGCCGGGCAGATCATCGGCCCGCCGGTGGCGGCGGCCATGCTGGCGCGCGCGCCGGACAATGCGACCGGCTTCGCGTGGGCGATCTATATCGCGTCGGCGTCGCTGCTGGCCGGCGCGGCAATCTATGGCTGGATGGCGCGGCGCTTCTCGGCGCACTGATCA
>CAYZXP010000111.1:0-10154 GCA_964482415.1 uncultured Bifidobacterium sp.
ATGACCCAAAAAATCCTCCAGCCCGGCGAAATCGGCCAGCACGAGCCCTTCCCGAATGTCGTGCTGCCTGCCGACCCGGACCTCTTCGCCAACCGCGCGCGCCGCTTCGACCACCTGTCACGCGACAGCGCGCTCGGTCCGCTGTTGCGCGCCATGGCACACATCGCCCGCGCGCAGCAACAGGCGTTCACCGCGAACCCGGCCGTGCCCGTCGCCGACGACCTGCTGACCGCATCGCGCGAGCACGGCATGCCGCCGCTGTCCTATCAGGCCGAGCGCGAGCCCGGCTGGCAGAAGGACCTCGACGTCATCGCCAGTGAACTCGCGAAATGCGGCGAGCCGGTGCTGGCAGACGCTGCCGGCACGCTGCAGTCCATCGACGCTGCCGGCCGCGAGGCCATCGCCGACGCGGTTTTCGGCGGCGGCATTGCCGGCGACGATCCCGAACTGCATGCAGTGCTGTCGCCGCTGGTCGGCGCCGCGCTGCAGGTCTGGTGGACCCGGCAGGCTGCCTCGCTGAAGGCCGACGACGTGCCGCTGGTCGGCACCTCCACCGTCTGCCCCTGCTGCGGCTCGCGTCCGGTGGCCAGCGTGATCGAGATGGCGCCGAACCAGAGCAGCCTGCGTTACCTGCACTGCAGCCTGTGCGCGACGCAGTGGCACATGGTGCGCGTGACCTGCTCGTCGTGCGAATCGACCAAGCAGGTCGCGTATTACAGCCTGAACGGCGTCGAGGCCGACAAGCCGTCGACCAAGGTCGCGTTCGCGCGTGCCGAGGCCTGCGACAACTGCCACAGCTACCTGAAGATCTTCGCCCGCGAAAAAGAGCCGATGATGGACGTGCTGGCCGACGATCTCGCGACGCTGACGCTCGACATGCTGGTCGACGAAGCCGGCTACCTGCGCAGCGGACCGAACCTGCTGTTCGCGCCGGGCGTGCCCGACGAAGAGTAAACTGTCGGCTCTGCGCTCTTCCGAGCGCATCCCCGCCGACTGCATTTTCGAAAGACTACCGATGACACCGACGTTTCTGCCCCGTGCGGGTGAGACCGGGGCCGACAGGCTGGCGCTGTCCGCGCTGCCCTCGGTCGACGCGCTGCTGAACCATCCCGAACTCCGGCCCGCCATCGACGCGCATGGCCGCGGACTGGTCAAGCGCGCCATCCAGCGCTGCCTCGCCGGCGTGCGCAAATCACTGGCCGCAGCCGAAGGCGCAGGCATCGCCCGCGATCACCTGATGCACCTGATCGCCAGCCAGGTCGACACCGAGACCCTGCCCGGCCTGCGCCGCGTGTTCAACCTGACCGGCACCGTCATCCACACCAACCTCGGCCGCAGCCCGCTGCCCGAGGCCGCCGTCGAGGCGCTGGTAACGGCGGCACGCCACCCGGTCACCATCGAATACGATCTCGCCGGCGGCGAGCGCGGCGAGCGCGACCATCTCACCGAAGCGCTGCTGTGCGAGCTGACCGGCGCCGAAGCCGCCACCGTCGTCAACAACAACGCCGCCGCCGTGCTGCTGGTGCTGTCGGCGCTGGGCGCCGGCCGCGAGGTACCGATCTCGCGCGGCGAGCTGATCGAGATCGGCGGTTCTTTCCGTATTCCCGACATCATGGCCATGGCCGGCTGCCGGCTGGTAGAGATCGGAACGACCAACCGCACGCACCTGCGCGATTATTCGAACGCGGTCAATGAACAGACCGCGATGCTGGCGCGCATCCATGCATCAAACTACGCGATCGTCGGCTTCACCGCGGCCGCCTCGGAGCAGGAGCTCGGCCAGCTGGCCAGGGAAAAAGGCCTGCCCTTCTACGTCGATCTCGGCAGCGGCGCGCTGGTGCCGTTCGAACGGTATGGGCTGCCGCACGAGATGCTGCCGCAGGAAAGCCTGCGCGCCGGCGCGACCGTGGTCAGCATTTCCGGCGACAAGCTGCTCGGCGGCCCGCAGGCCGGCATCATCCTCGGCCGCAAGGACCTGATCGACCGGATCCGCAAGCATCCGCTGAAGCGCGCGCTGCGCTGCGACAAGCTGGTCATCGGCGCGCTGGAAGCGACGTTGCGCCTGTATCGCGACCATATCGATGAACCGCAACAGCTGGCAGCGCAACTGCCGCTGCTGAGGCTGCTGACGCGCCCGGCGGACGCGATCCGTGCTGCCGGCGAGCGCCTGCTCGAACCCGTGCGCGCCGCCTTCGGCGCACAGGCGACCGTGACGCTGCAGGCGTCGCGCAGCCAGATCGGCAGCGGATCGCTGCCGGTGGACCGGCTCGACAGCTGGTCGCTGGTGATCACGCCGGCAGGCAAGCGCAGCGGGCAAGCCACGTCGGCCATTGCCAGCGCGCTGCGCAAGCTGCCGCTGCCCGTCATCGGCCGCGTGAAGGACGGCGCGGTCTGGCTCGACCTGCGCACGCTCGAACAAGAAGCCGAATTCCAACAACAACTCACGCATCTCGCCCTGCCCTCACTCGCATGATCATCGGAACTGCCGGCCATATCGACCACGGAAAAACCGCGCTGGTGCGCGCGCTCACGGGCATCGACACCGATCGCCTGAAAGAAGAAAAGGCGCGCGGCATCACGATCGAGCTCGGCTTCGCCTACCAGCCGATCGACGACAAGGATCCCGACGGCCCCCGCCTGGGCTTCGTCGACATGCCCGGCCATGAACGTTTCATCCCGACGATGCTCGCCGGCGCGACCGGCATCGGCATGGCGCTGCTGGTGGTAGCTGCCGACGACGGCGTGATGCCGCAGACGCGCGAACACCTGCAGATCCTGCAGCTGCTGGCCGTGCGGCACGGCGCAATTGCGCTGACCAAGATCGACAAGGTGCCGGCAGAGCGCGTGGCCGAGGTGACGAATGAAATCCGCGCACTGCTGGCCGGTACCTTCCTCGCCGATGCACCGCTGTTCGCGTGCAGCGCCGTCAGCGGCGCAGGCCTGCCTGAGCTGAAAGCTTTCCTGCATGACGCCGCGCGCCGCTGGCACGAGTCAGGCGCAGGCGATCGCGATGCGCAGCGCCACTTCCGGCTGGCGGTCGACCGCAGCTTCTCGATCGAGGGCCGCGGCACCATCGTCACCGGCACCGTGCATGCCGGCGAGCTGGCGGTCGGCGACACGATACGGATGCTGCCGTCAACAAAGAACGAAAGGCCGCTGACGGCACGCGTGCGCGGCATGCACGCATTCAACCGCAAGGTCGAGCGATGCGGGCCCGGCGAGCGCGTTGCGCTGAACCTGGCCGGCGTCGAGCGCAGCGAGATCCGTCGCGGCGACTGGATCGTCGCCGAGGCGCTGAACCATCGCAGTGACCGCGTCAGTGTCGCGCTGTCGCTGCTGCCGGATGCGAAAGCGCTGAAGCACTGGAGCAGCGTGCATGTGCATGCCGGTGCTGCGCATACGCTGGCACGCGTCGCGCTGCTCGAAGGCGAACTGCTCGCGCCGGGTGGCGCGATGCTGGCCGAGATGTCGCTCGATGTGCCGCTGCACCTGTGCCATGGCGATCGCATCGTGCTGCGCGACACGTCGGCAAAGCAGACGCTCGGCGGCTGCACGGTGCTCGACGTGTTCCCGCCGCTGCGCGGCAAGCGCTCGGCCGACCGGCTTGCGCTGCTGCATGCGCAGCAGGACGCGGCCGATGCGGCTGCGCTGAAGGCCTTGCTCGCGCTGGAGACGCGCGGCGTCAACCTGTCGCAATTCGCGGCGAACCGCAACCTGCCGGCCGAGGCCTTGCCGTTGCTGCTGGCCGAGCTCGACGCGGTACAGGTATCGACCGGTGCCGGGCTGTATGCCTGCCTGCCATCGCACTGGCAGGCGATGCAGCAGAAGATTGTCGACGAGATCGCGCGCTTCCATGAACGTGAACCGGACAATGCCGGTGTCGAGCGCGAACGCCTGCGCCGCAAGACCTTCCCGACGCTGCCGCCGGAAGCCTTTGCCGCGGTGCTGCAGAGCCTGACGGATCAGGGCGCGGTCGTCGCCGCGCAGGGCCGCTTCGTTGCGCTGCCCTCGCACAAGGTCGAATTCACCGCGAGCGAACGGACGATCTGGGAAAAGGTACTACCGAAGCTGATGGACGAACCCTACCAGCCGCCGCGCGTGCGACCACTCGCGCAGGAGTTCGGCATCGACGAACCGGAAATGCGTCGGCTGATGGGCAAATCGGCGAAGCTCGGCCATACCTACCGGGTCGCGCATGACCATTACTATCTTGCGGCGGCGGTGAAGGACCTTGCCGGCCATGTAGCCGCGCTGTGCGAAGAGCAAGGGCTGGCAAAGGCTGCGCCGTTCCGCGACCGCATCGATACCGGCCGCAAGCTCGCTATCCAGATACTCGAATTCTTCGACACCATCGGCTATACGCGACGCATCAAGGAGCATCATGTGATCCGGCAGCCGCAGATGTGGAACTGAACAAACGTCCGTATAATTCGCGTTCGCTCTGAACGTGCATGGAAGAGCTGCGCTTCCCGGTGGAACGGCAGGACTTCAAATCCTGAAGAGGTTGCCAGCAATCTCTGGTGGGTTCGACTCCCACGCTCTTCCGCCACCGACCTGCCCACGATGACCTCCGCATTTGCCCCTGAAGGTTTCTATCCGTTCGAAGGCCCGGCCACGGTCAGCCTGGAGCTGATACCGCTGTCGGTGCGCCACAAGCTCGACTGCGCGGAAGTGAAGCTGCATTTGCCGCAATGGCAGGCACTGAGCCTGGATGAGCGAGCGCTGCTGGTACAGCGCGCTTGCCAGTCGGATGACGACGTCTGCGCATATCGCGGGCTGCTCAACGAGATGATCGACCGCCATCATGCGGTGCCGCCGACGCCGCATCCGCTCGAAGGTGACGAGCCGTGGCGCGAGCTGTCCTGCTGGCCGCAGGTGGTGACGGATCAGTGCGAGCGTCAGGCTGTCGCATTGCCGCCGCTGGCGCGCTGGGTGGCGCTGGGCGAGGCAGACCGGCATGCGCTGTTCGTGCTTGGCCGGTCGAAGCATTCGCAGCCGGAGTTTGTGGCCGCGATGCGATTGTTTTTCAATGCTGTTGTCGCCGGCCCTTGTCAGAAGTTGACCCTGTAGCTGGCGAACGCCCAGTACGCAGCACCGTTGTTCTCGGTGGTACCGTTGATCATGACCGACGCGAAGCCCGGTCCGACCTTGCTCTCGACGCCGACACCAGCGCGCCGCCAGTCCCGCACGTAGTTCCTGCCCGCGAACTCGAAGTTGCCAAGGCCGAGGATGGTGCCACTGGCTCGGTTGCTATGCCCCTCCAGGCGGTGCACGGCTTCCAGCCTGCCGAGCAGGCGGGTGCCCTCGCTAAGGGCGTAGACCGCATCAACTCCAACGCGAGCCTCGGTGGTCTCCTCCGTGCGCTCATTCCAGCGGACCGGGAAACCGCCGCCGGTTTCAGTGTAGCCGTCGACACGGCTGCGGAAGTAGGAGACGCTGGTGTAAGGGGTCAGCGCGAAAGCCTTTATCTCCAGAGCGCGGTACCAGTCCAGGCGCAGGCGGCCACCGGCGGTCTGCACGCCCGGGTTGCCGACCGACAAGACCGGGGTACCCGCGTTCAAGTAGCCGCGCTGTATGTCTGCATCGCCGACGTTGTAATAGCCGCTGACCCCGAGGCGCAGCGATGTGCCCGGCAGTGGAGCGATCACCTCCGGCAGCACATAGGTGCCGTTCAGTGTGCTGCGCCCACCGTACAGGGTGTCCTGACGGGAGTAGGTTTTGCCCACGGCGATCTTGACAGTGATCTCGTCTGTCAGGCCGTAGGCGAGTCCGGCCTCGCCGCTGCCTAGTTCGGCGTTGTCTGAACCGCGTTCCTGCCGCCCCCAATCGCCGCCCACCCAGACGCTGCGCTGCCCGGCAGGCAGCAAGGTCGCAGCCTGGGTGCTATGAAGACCATGAAGGACGAGGCCCGCCTGTGACACCGACTGCACATGGATGTAGGCCGATCCCGTCAGTGAACGGTTGAAGTCGCCCCAATCAATCATGCCAGACCCGAAAGGTGTGACGCGCGCCATGAAGGCACGGCCATTGTCCAAGGTACCGACCACCACGCTGCCGTCGGCCGAGGCGGCTGACGCCCTCATGGTTTGTATTCCACCCGTAACGGCGACACCGTTCTCGGCCAGCCAGGACTCAACAGTTTGCATACCGCGGCTCTGAGTCCAGCGGAAGGCATGCAATGTGCCATCCTCTACCTCGCCCACCACCACGTTTCCGTCGGCAGAAACACCCCATGCGTGAGAATAGGTCCCTCCGTTAACGGTACCAAGGCTCACCATTCCGCCGCCCAATGTCCAACGAAATGCGCGGGTTTCATTGTTGGCGTTGCCATCCCGGGAGGACCCCACCACCACGCTGCCGTCGGCGGAAACTCCTAACGCAGCAGACTCGGAGCCTCCACTCAGCGTCCCAAGATTCCTCATGCCCTCCGCCTGCGTCCAGCGGAAGGCGCGGTAGGCGTTGGCGATGCTGCCATTAGCTGCCCCCACGACCACTCTGCCGTCAGCAGAAACCGCAGTAGCAAAAGAATTGTTGCCTCCATTTAGTGTACCGAGGCTCACCATGCCGCCACCCTGCGTCCAGCGGAAAGCGCGGGTTTGATTGCTGGCGTTGCCATCCTGGGAGGACCCCACCACCACGCTGCCGTCAGCGGAAACTGAATTGGCAATTGAATCGTTGCCACCATTCAGAGTCCCAAGGCTCATCATTCCCCCCGCCTGCGTCCAGCGGAATGCGCGGCCACCGTTGCCATCATCGGAAACTCCCACCACCACTGTGCCGTCGGCAGAAACCCCCCAGGCTAGGGAAGAGCCGCCGCTCAACGTGCCGAGGCTGATCATTCCATCTGCCTGCGTCCAGCGGTAGGCTCTGCCAGCATTGCCGGCACTGCCGTCATCGGCTGTCCCAACCACCACACTGCCATCCGCAGAAACCCCTGTAGCAGAAGCCCCGGTGCCGCCCCCTAGTGTGCCGAGGTCGAAGAGACCATCGGCAGCCCCTGCTGCCGCCGGAAACAGCGCCGCCAGCACAGCAAGCGTCAAGAGGGAGAATTTTTGTGCCTGAGAGACGCTCCCTGGCCTTGTTCTTGTTTTCGTGGTCATTCGTTTTTTTTGTGTGGCGAATCGTTTTGTTGCCAGTTGTTCGCCGTGGCAATCCCTCCGGAATTGAGGGCATCCAGAAGTGGAGTCACGCGGCCATGGCCAACCGCCGTTTTGGTGCGAAGCCGCTTGAGGCCATGTGTCGGCGCGCATGATTGTAGCCGTACATCCATCGCGTTGCGAACAACTGCATGTCCTCGAGATTTTCCCCGTCGTACTGGGATAGCCACTCGGAGCGCACGGCGCGATTGAATCGCTCGACGCAGGTATTTCGCTGCTGCTTGCCGGGCTGGATGCAGTCGATCCGGATTTGCCGCCTCGCCGCCCCCCTGTACCGCACCGCTGATGTTTTCCGGTCCGCTGTCACACCGAATGGCGGCGGGCTTGCCGCGCCATTCGATGATCTGCTCCAGAGCGCGAATCACCCGCTCGGTGGGCGTCGAGCAATCGATTTCGATGCCCGGTGCTTCCCGGTTGATGTCGCCGATCACATTTAGCAGCCGGAAGCATCGCAAAGTCCGCTGAAGAATTAACTGACGATTATAAATTATGGACCAAGTTTTTTTGGTTCATTTCGGATTCTTGGGGAAGACGGGGTTGACGGTGGATGGTCGATGAGGGTGGCGGGCCCTCGGTTTGGTAGATTACCAGTCGCCAAACGAAGCAATCTGCCCAGAACCCGCCGTGTTCCATCCTATTTCAGCCCTCCCGTTCTGGGAAGGGTATCGTGTCCATTCCTGCGAAGAACAGCCGGACGGATCCTTGCTTGTCACCCTCGCCAAACGCCCAGATGGATCGGCGCTATGTGGTGCCTGCGGTGAACCGTGCGTGCTGGTGCGCGACCGCCGCCGGCGTCGCGTGCGCGATCGCGACTGCCTCGATCGACGCCTGTGGATCGAGGTGCCGATCCGGCGAATGGATTGTCATCACTGCGGCAGTCGGGTGGTCGAGTCGATAGGCTGGCTGAACGCAGGCTCGCGCATGACGCGCAGGCTTCGGGTCGGGGTGGAGGGGCTGTGCACCCTGCTGCCGATCGCCAATATTGCGCAGCTCACGGGCCTGCACTGGCACACCGTCAAGGAGATCGACCGGCGACGACTGCGACAGCTGCACGGCAGCTTCGACGCGGGTCAGGCCCGACGTTTGGTGATTGACGAGTTCGCACTGCACAAGGGGCACCGCTACGCCAGCGTGGTGATGGACGCCGAACGCATGCGCGTGCTGTGGGTCGGCGAAGGCAACAGCCGAGCGGCGATGCGCCCGTTCTTCGAGGCCTGTGGCCCCAATGGCTGCGCCCGCATCGAGGCAGTGGCGATGGACATGAACACGGCGTTCGACCTGGAGGTCAGGCAGCACTGTCCGCAAGCCGAGGTCGTCTATGACCTGTTCCACATGGCGGCGCGCTTCGGTCGCGAAGTGGTCGACCGCATCCGCGTCGACCAGGCCAATGCCTTGCGCAAGCAGCCGGTGGAGCGCCGCGTCATCAAGCGCAGTCGCTGGCTCCTGCTGCGCAACCGAGATAACCTCAAGGGAAACTAGGCCGTTCAGCTGGCCATCACCTACCTGCTGAAGACGGAACTGAAGGAGCTCTGGTTCGCCCCCTCCCTGAAAGAGGCGCGGCGACGATGGCGTCACTGGTTCAGCCTCGCACTCGACAGTGCGCTGGCGCCGGTAGTCCGCTTCGCCCACCATCTGAGCCGTTATCGGCGCGGCATCCTGGCCTCGGCCTTGTACCGTATGAATTCATCGATCCTCGAAGGCGTTAACAACCGCATTAAGGTCATCAAGCGCATGGCCTACGGATTCAAGGACTCGGAATACTTCTTCCTGAAAATCAAGGACGCGTTCCCCGGGAAAACGCGATGAAACAAATTTTTTGCAAAGTAGTGCGCCGCAGGAATAAGCCTACTTAACGACATCAGCGAATTTCTGTCAGAGCGGTCTTAAAGGCGGACATCGATCCCCGATTTAACCGATACCGCATTCCTGAAGGAGCAATCGATACCTACTTCAGGTCAGCCCGTCCCGGCACCCATCAATCGCCTCACGCACGATTACGCTCAGGCCCTCGGTCGCCGGCGTAGACAGCCCCTCCACGATCGCCTTGCGCATCCGCGGCTCCCAGAACTTCTTCAGGTGCATCGCAATATCCGCCTTTGCCTGCTCCCGGTCCGGCATGCTCTCGAAGAAAGCGCCGATCTGGTTTGCCATCTTCACCAGGTTCTGGATATCCATCGCCTCATTCCGTCCTTAGTCGTTCCGGGTGCGCATACACCACATACGATGCATCGCGCATGAATCCCATCAGCGTCACACCGGCCTGGTCAGCCAGCCGCACCGCGAAGCTGGTGGGTGCAGAAATCGCCGCCACCACGCCGACATTCATCGCCGCCGCCTTCTGCACCATCTCGAAGCTGGCGCGGCTGGTAATCAGCAGCGCACCGCGCGTGAAATCGGTCTTTCGCTTCGACAGTGCTCCGAGCAGCTTGTCGAGCGCATTGTGCCGGCCGACGTCTTCGCGCACGCAATCCACCTCGCCCGCATCGTTCATCCATGCTGCCGCATGCGTCGCGCCGCTCTGCTGCTGCAAGGTCTGCAGCGCATGCATCGCACGCATACCGGCGATCAGCTGCTTCGGATCCACCGTGTGCCGGTGCGTGACCGGCGCCTGCACGCGCACCACCTGATCCAGCGCCTCGGTGCCGCACAGCCCGCAGCCGGTGCGGCCGGTCAGGTTGCGCCGGCGCTCTTTCAGCTTCATGAAGCGTCCGGCCGCAATCTCGATGCGAACCAGCCGGCCGTCGGCCTGCTCCTCCACCTCGCAGCCATAGAACTCCGACGGATCCGCAATGATCCCTTCGGTCAGCGAGAAGCCGAGCGCGAAGTCCTCCAGATCCGCCGGCGACGCCAGCATCACCACATGGGAGATCCCGTTGTACTCGAGCGCCACCGGCACCTCGACCGCCAGCACGTCTTCCGATTGCGACGACACGCCGTCGCGAACGCGCCAGACCGGCACCTGCTGCAGGGTGTCGGCGCCTTCGCTGAGTTCGGTCG
>CAYZXP010000112.1:0-10095 GCA_964482415.1 uncultured Bifidobacterium sp.
TCGCTGTACTCGGACAAGGATGCGCGCCTGCTGGCCGACATCGAAAAGCTGATCAAGCAGAAGCTGGCGCCGGTGCCGCTGGAAGATTTCCAGCCGCGCGGTGCGCGCGCCGATCGCGGTGACCGCTATGGTGACCGCGGTGACCGTGCCGACCGCAGCGATCGCAACGGTGAGCGCAGCGAGCGCCGTCCGTCCGACCGCGCCCCGCGCAGCGCGCCGCTGCCGCGCCGCGAGAAGGTCGACCCGTGGTTCCTGAAGCCTTATGAGCCGGCCGCGCCGGCCGAACCGAAGGCGGAGCCGGCAGACCAGCGCAGCAGCAAGGCGGCGCCGAAGCGCGCTGCGCTGCTGGGCGGCGGACCGAAAGGCTGAGCCCCGCGCCGGCCCTTGTCATCCGCTTTGCCTGATTTTTCTTCTTAGCCGTCCATCCCGAAGCGCCGTGCCCATGCAGGCACGGCCGCATCCCAGAAATCCTGAAGTGAAGGCCCGGCCGGGCTGACCGCCAGCCCGAGGCGGGCGGCGGCGCGCATCAGCTCGCCGACCGGGTCGCTGCGGTCGAGCGCGGTCGCGCCGGTCTGCTTCGACAATTTTTCCCCTCGCTCATTCGCCACGACCGGCACATGCAGGTAGCGCGGCGTCGGCACGCCGAGCAGCCGCTGCAGGTAAATCTGCCGGGCGGTCGATTCCAGCAGGTCGGCGCCGCGCACCACGTCGGTGATGCCCTGGTCGGCGTCATCGACGACGACCGCAATCTGGTACGCCCAGAAGCCGTCCGCGCGGCGCAGCACGAAGTCGCCGACCGCTTCGGCGAGGTTCTCGGTCACCGTTCCCAGCCAGCGGTCGTCGAAGCGGATCTGCGCCGCCGGATCATCGCGCGACGGCACGCGCAACCGCCATGCACGCGGCGTGCGCCCCGCCGCGAGCCCTTGCCGGCAGGTGCCCGGATAGAGGGCCGCCCCGTCCGCCGCCAGTGCGATGCGCGAGTCGGCGATTTCCTTGCGGCTGCAAGCACATGGATAGACAAGGCTGCCCAGCGCGGCGAACGCGGCCTCGTACAGCGTCTTGCGGCGACTTTGCCAGACCACTTCGCCGTCGGAGCGCATGCCGAATGCAGCCAGCGTATCCAGAATGTCTTCGGCGGCGCCGGGCACGGTGCGCGCTTCATCGATGTCTTCAATGCGGACCAGCCAGCGGCCCTGGTGCGCGCGCGCGTCAAGGCAGCTGGCCAGCGCGGCGACCAGCGAGCCCGCATGCAGCGGTCCGGTGGGGGAGGGGGCAAAGCGTCCTGCGTAGTGCATTGCAATTCAGTCAATTTGGCGACAAGTTGAGATTATCGGCGGTTTCTGCGAAGGGTATGGGTCTATAGTCGTTGGGCAATTCCCGAAACGCCAACGCCCTTGCCGGCCTTCGCGGTGCAGGATGCCGTACCAGCCGGGCACGGGCATGATTCAGGGGAGAGAAACCATGAACCAGTCGAACCAGAACCTCGCGGCGCTTGTCGGCCGCCTTCTCCTGGCGGCGATCTTCGTGCTGTCAGGGCTGAACAAGCTGGGTGATTTCGCCGGTACCGCGGCCATGATGAGTTCGGTTGGCCTGCCGATGTCCGAATTGCTGCTGGTTGCGACGATCCTGATTGAAGTCGTCGGCGGGCTGATGGTCGTGATCGGCTGGCAGGCGCGCTATGCGGCGACGGCCCTGTTCCTGTTCATGATCCCGGTCACGATCGTGTTCCACAACCCGTGGGCCGCCGTCGATGGCGCTGCCGCGCAGCAGCAGATGATTCATTTCCTGAAGAACCTTGCGATTGCCGGCGGGCTGCTGAACCTGATCGCTTTCGGTCCGGGCGCATACAGTCTGGAGGGGCGCAAGGCTGACGCCCCGGCCTCCGGACTGAGCTGAGCCAACCGGAATTCGCAACCGGTTTACACTGGTGCGGCATGCCGCGCACCGGGCGGCATGCATTTGCCGATTCACCCGGATTCCAAGGAGGATGGCATGCCTACCGTACTCGACAAGGTAGCTTACACAGCCCATGCGCACACCACCGGAGGCCGTGACGGCCGCTCGTACACCGAAGACCTGCATCTGGACGTGAAACTCGCGTTGCCGCCCGAGATGGGTGGCAACGGCAAGGGAACGAACCCGGAGCAACTGTTCGCCGCCGGCTATTCGGCCTGTTTCATGAGCGCGATAAAACATGTCGGCAGCCTGCGAAAACTGAAGCTGCCGGACGATGCGGCGATCGATGCCTATGTTGCGATCGGCCCGATACCGGCCGGCTTCGGGCTGGCGGTGAAGATGATGATCAGCCTGCCCGGCATCGCGCCGGACGTGGCAAAGGAACTGGTGGATGCCGCGCACCAGATCTGCCCGTATTCGAATGCGACGCGCGGCAACATCGTGGTCGACCTGAAGCTGGCCTGAGTCCGCTCCGTGCGCGCGCTGGCGCTTGCGCTAGTCGAGCAGCAGCTCGGCCTGCGGCGCCACGCGCTCCGGCATCGCCCCTTTTTTCTGCAGGCTGCCGGCGCGCACGCCAAGCAGCCGCAGCCGCTTCTCCAGCGGCACGCGTTTCAGGCATTCGCCGGCCGCGCGCCGTATCGCGGCCGCGTCGTCGGTCGCCGACGGCAGCGTCAGGTCGCGCGTCAGCGTCCTGAAGTCGTCATAGCGCAGCTTGATGCCGATGGTCTTGCCGACATAGCCCTTGCGCTGCAGGTCGGCCGCAACGCGCTCGCACAACGCCGTGAAGATTCCCGACAGCTGCGCGCGGTCGTGCTTTGCGTGCAGGTCGCGCTCGAAGGTGGTCTCGCGGCTGATCGACTTCGGTTCCGAGCGCGTCACGACCGGACGATCGTCGATGCCGCGTGCGGCCTGGTACAGCCATTCGCCATAGCTGCGGCCGAAATGTTGCAGCAGGAAAGCCTGCTCTTGCTGCGCCAGTTCGCCGATCGTTTGGATGCCGAGCGCCGCGAGCTTTTCGCCGGCCTTGGGACCGATGCCGTTGATCTTGCGCACCGCCAATGGCCAGATGCGCGTCGGCAGGTCGTCCATTGCCAGCACGGTCAGGCCGTCCGGCTTGTCCAGTTCCGAGCAGATCTTCGCCAGCAGCTTGTTCGGCGCGACGCCGATCGAGCAGGACAGGCCGGTGGCATCGCGCACGGCCTGCCTGATCCGCTGCGCCAGCGGCCGGGTCGCTTCCGCGAGGTCGGTCAGGTCGATGTAGATCTCGTCAATGCCGCGATCCTCGATCTCGGGCGCGATCGCGCGCACGGCCTGCTTGAACAGCCGCGAATAATGGCGGTAGGCATCGAAATCGGCCGGCAGCAGCCACGCGTCCGGCGCCAGTTTCGCCGCCTTCATCATGCCCATCGCGGAAAACACGCCGAGTGCGCGCGCTTCGTAAGTGGAGGTGGTGACGACGCCGCGGCCGGCATAATCGCGCAGCCGCGCGAAGCGGCGAGGGCCGTCGGCCTCCGGCGCCGGCTGGTGTACCGAGCGGCCGCCGATCACGACCGGCTGCCCGCGCAGTTCGGGATAGCGCAGCAGCTCGACGGACGCGTAGAACGCATCCATGTCGAGGTGCGCGATGCGGCGCGGCGGACGTGCGTCGCTCATGCGTGACGACCCGCCGCGCCGGTGAAGATCAGGCGGCCTCGGCCACTTTCGCGCAGTGCGGGCAGGACTTGCCCTCGACATACAGCGGCGACAGCTGTTCGCGCGGCGTGACGACGGCGCGGCAGGCGAAGCACTGGCGGGTCTCGGTCTCTTCAAGCTGCGGGTTCAGCGCGGTACGGTGGTCGAAGACGAAGCAATCGCCCTGGTAATGCGCGCCGCCGACTTCCTCGAAGTATTTCAGGATGCCGCCCTCGAGCTGGTACACGCTTTCATAGCCGACCTCCTTCATGTAGATCGCCGCCTTCTCGCAGCGGATGCCGCCGGTGCAGAAGGTGACCACGGTCTTGTCGTTCAGCTCGTCCCTGTGCTGCGCGATCACGTCGGGGAATTCGCTGAACTTGCTGATACGGTAATCGATGGTGTGATCGAAGGTGCCGACGTCGACTTCGAAGTCGTTGCGGGTGTCGACCATCACGACCGGCTTGCCTTCGTCATCATGACCCTGATCGAGCCAGCGCTTGAGGTCGTGCGCGCTGACGGCCGGCGCGCGGCCGAGCTCCGGCTTGATCAGCGGATGCTTCATCGTGATGATTTCCTTCTTCAGCCGCACCAGCATCCGGTTGAACGGCTGCTTTTCGGAGAAGCTTTCCTTGGCGACGATGTCGGCCAGCCGCGGATCGGCGTGCATCCAGTCCATGTAGCCGTCAATGGCCTCGCGGCTGCCGGCCAGGAACATGTTGATCCCCTCGGGGGACAGCAGGATCGTGCCCTTCAGGCCGAGATCCGTGCATTTCTGCAGGAAACGCGCGCGCATCTCGGCGGTGTCGTCGAGCGTGACAAATTTGTAAGCCGAGATGTTGACGATGGGGTGAGTGGACTGCATGGCAACTTTTCCAAAACAACGCGAATAGCCGACATTATAAAGGGGTGACTCGGGGATCGAGCGATCTCCGGAACACCGGGGCAGGCGGACAGGACACTGATTCCTGGCCTTTCCCAGCAGGTAAAATACGCAGATGACCGCACCGCAATTCATCCACCTCCGCCTGCATTCCGAATTCTCCATCGCCGACGGGCTGGTGCGCATTGACGACCTCGTGAAGGCGGCCGCGGCCGACGGCCAGCCGGCGCTGGCAATGACCGACCTCGCCAACCTGTTTGGCATGGTCAAGTTCTACAAGGCGGCGCGCGGCAAGGGCATCCAGCCCATCATCGGCGCCGATGTGTGGATCACCAACGACGACGACCGCGACAAGCCGTTCCGGCTGCTGCTGCTGGTGAAGAACCGCGCCGGCTATCTCGAGCTGTGCGAGCTGCTGACGAGCGCGTGGCTGGGCAACCAGCATCGCGGCCGCGCCGAGATCCGCGCCGAATGGCTGGAAGCGCGGGGAACGAAAGACGGGCTGATCGCGCTGTCCGGCTTTGCCGCCGGCGACATCGGGCAGGCGCTGGAAAACGGCAATGACGCACTGGCCGAGCGCTGCGCACAGCGCTGGGCGCGCATTTTCCCCGGCCATTTCTATGTCGAGGTGCAGCGCAACGGCAACCCGAAGCTGGAGAACCTGCTGCGGCAATCAACGCAGCTGGCGGCGAAGCTGCAGCTGCCGGTGGTCGCGACCCATTCGGTGCAATTCCTCGACAAGGAAGAATTCACCGCGCACGAGGCGCGCGTCTGTATCGCCGACGGCGAGATCCTCGCGAATACGCGGCGCGTGAAGCGCTTCACGCCCGAGCAGTATTTCAAGACGCAGGCCGAGATGGCCGAGCTGTTCGCCGACATTCCGGCGGCGCTGCAGAACAGCGTCGCGATCGCTCGGCGCTGCAACCTCAGCCTGACGCTGGGCAAGCCGCAGCTGCCGGATTTCCCGACGCCGGACGGCATGACCATCAATGACTTCCTCGTCGCGCAGGCGAAGGAAGGCCTGGAAGAGCGGCTGCTGCAGCTGTTCCCCGACGACGGCAAGCGCGCGGCGGTGCGCGAGCGCTACGAAGCGCGGCTGAAGTTCGAGACCGACACCATCATCAAGATGGGCTTCCCCGGCTACTTCCTGATCGTGGCCGACTTCATCCAGTGGGCCAAGAACAATGGCGTGCCGGTCGGCCCGGGCCGTGGCTCGGGTGCCGGCTCGCTGGTGGCGTATGCGCTGAAGATCACGGACCTCGATCCGCTGGAATACAACCTGCTGTTCGAGCGCTTCCTGAACCCGGAGCGGGTGTCGATGCCTGACTTCGATATCGACTTCTGCCAGGAAGGCCGCGACCGCGTGATCCAGTACGTGAAGGACCGCTACGGCAAGGAAGCGGTGTCGCAGATCGCCACCTTCGGCACGATGGCCGCGAAGGGCGCAGTGCGCGACGTCGGCCGCGTGCTCGACTTCGGCTACAACTTCTGCGATGGCATCTCCAAGCTGATCCCGTTCAAGCCGGGCAAGCTGGTGACCCTCGCCGACGCGCTTGAGGAAGAGCCGCTGCTGAAGGAGCGGCGCGACAACGAAGAAGAGGTCAAGCAGCTGCTCGAGCTTGCGCAACAGGTCGAGGGCATTGCGCGCAACGTCGGCATGCACGCCGGCGGCGTGCTGATCGCGCCCGGCAAGCTGACCGACTTCTGCCCGCTGTATACGCAGGGCACCGACGGCGGCGTGGTGTCGCAGTTCGACAAGGATGACGTCGAGGCGATCGGCCTGGTGAAGTTCGACTTCCTCGGCCTGACCACGCTGACCATCCTCGACCGCGCGGTCAACTACATCCGCCAGCACGACCCGTCGAAGGCCGATTTCAGCCTCGAGAAGCTGCCGCTGAATGACCGCGCCGCCTACAAGCTGCTGACCGACGCGAAGACCGTCGCCGTGTTCCAGCTGGAAAGCCGCGGCATGCAGGGCATGCTGAAGGATGCGCGTCCCGACCGCTTCGAGGACATCATCGCGCTGGTGGCGCTGTACCGACCGGGTCCGATGGACCTGATTCCGGATTTCTGCCGACGCAAGCACGGCGAGAAGTTCGACTACCCCGATCCGCGTACCGAGGGCATCCTGTCCGAGACCTACGGCATCATGGTCTATCAGGAGCAGGTGATGCAGATGGCGCAGGTGATCGGCGGCTATTCGCTCGGCGGCGCCGACCTGCTGCGCCGAGCAATGGGAAAGAAGAAGCCCGAGGAGATGGCAGAGCACCGCCTGATCTTCCGCGACGGCGCGGCGAAGAACGGCTTGTCCGAGCAGAAGGCCGACGAGATCTTCGACCTGATGGAGAAGTTCGCCGGCTACGGCTTCAACAAGTCGCACGCGGCCGCGTATGCGCTGCTGTCGTATTACACCGCCTACCTGAAGGCGCATTTCCCGGCCGAATTCATGGCGGCCAACTTGTCGCTGGCGATGGACGACACCGACAAGGTGAAGATCCTGGTCGAGGATGCACTCGACACCTGCGGGCTGACGCTGCTGCCGCCGGACATCAACCAGTCGGTGTACCGCTTCACCGCCGTGGGTGATGCCGGCAAGAAGGCCGACCGCATCCGCTACGGCCTCGGCGCAGTGAAGGGCACCGGCCAGAACGCGATCGAGGCGATCGTCGCCGCGCGCCAGTCCGGCCCGTTCAAGGACCTGTTCGATTTCGTCAAGCGGATCGACAAGAAGCAGATCAACCGCCGCACCATCGAGTCGCTGGTCAAGTCCGGCGCGATGGATTGCTTCGGCGTCGACCGCGGCATCCTGATGGCGTCGGTCGGTCTCGCGATCGACTGCGCCGACCAGGCCGAGGCGGCCGCCAACCAGGTCAGCCTGTTCGACAGCGTCGACAGCGGTTTCGACGACAGCCCCGACTACGTGAACGTGCCGCCGTGGAGCGACAAGCAGCGCCTCAGCGAGGAAAAGACCGCGCTCGGCTTTTACCTGTCAGGCCACCTGTTCGATTCGTACGCCGCCGAGGTGCGCAAGTTCGTGCGCGTGAAGCTGGCCGACCTTGCGCCGGCGCGCGAGCCGAAACTGATCGCCGGCATCATCTCCGGCCTGCGCGTGCAGATGACGCAGCGCGGCCGCATGGTGGTCGTCACGCTCGACGACGGCAGCGCGCAGGTCGAGGTGACCGTCTATAACGAGGTCTACGACCCGAACCGCGCGCTGTTCAAGGAAGACGAATTCCTCGCGGTGCAGGGCAAGGTGTCGGAAGACCGCTTCTCCGGCGGGCTGCGCATCACGGCTGACAAGGTGATGGACATTGCTGCCGCGCGCGCCGGCTTCGTGAAGGCGCTGCGGCTGTCGATGAACGGGCAGGCCGACGCAGTCAGGCTGCGCGAGCTGATCACGCCGTACCAGCAGGCCGAGGCTTCCTGCCCGATCGTGGTCCAGTACACCCGCAACGGCGCGCTCGGTGAGCTGCGCCTGTCCGATGCATGGCGCGTGCGCGCCGACGACAACCTGCGCGCTCGCCTGTCCGAGTGGCTGAGTCCCGCCAATGTCTGGTTTGAATACTGATTGCCAATGAGTTTCTCCGTTACCTTCAGGCGCGTCCTCGGCCTGCTCTCGCCCTACAAGGCACGCATCAGCGTCGCGCTGCTTGCGATGGTGGTGACTGCCGGCACCGAGCCGGCGGTGGCCGCGCTGATGAAACAGCTGCTCGACAAGGGCTTCGCGCAAGCGGCCACCTTCCCGCTGTGGCTGGTGCCGCTGTTCGTGGTCGGCCTGTTCGTCATCCGCGGCCTGTCGACCTTCACCACGGCTTTCCTGATGGCCTGGGTGTCGGGAAGGCTGATCTCGCAGATGCGGCAGAAGATGTTCACGCGGCTGCTCGATGTGCCGCTCGGCTTCTATGACAAGCACTCCACCGGTCAGGTGCTGAACACGATGATGGTCGAGGTGCAGCAGATCCTCGACATGGTACGCAGCGTGATGGTGGTGCTGATCCGCGACAGCCTGACCGTGATCGGCCTGCTTGGTTACCTGTTCTGGCTGAACTGGAGCCTGACGCTGGTGACCCTCGTGCTGGTGCCCGTGATCGCGTGGATCATCCGCCTGACTGCGAAGCGCCTGAAGCGGCTGATTCGCGAAAGCCAGCAGCTGAATGGCGAGATGATGCAGGCGATCGAGGAAGCCACGCGCGCGCGCCATGTGGTCAAGATCTTCGGCGGCCATGCGTACGAGACAAAACGCTTCGAGAAGCGCGCGGAGCGGCTGCGCGGCTTCACGCTGCGCCAGGCCAGCACGGCGGCGACCACCGAGCCGATCACCCAGTTCATCAACTCGTTCTCGGTCTCGGTGATCATCATGATCGCGCTGGCGCAGGCCGGCGACGGGCACATGACCGTCGGCGGTTTTGCGTCCTTCATTACCGCGATGCTGATGACGCTGACGCCGCTGAAGCATCTCGCCGGCGTCAACGGCCCGCTGCAGCGCGGCGTCGCCGCGGCCGAGCGGGTGTTCGCGCTGATCGATTCGCAGCCTGAGCGCGCCGGCGGCCTGAAGCTGGCGGCGCGTGCACAGGGCCGGCTCGAATTCCGCGACGTCAGCTTCCGCTACCCGGACGCGCCGGAAGCCGCGCTGGCCGGCGTGAACCTGCAGGTCGCGCCCGGCGAGACAGTCGCGCTGGTCGGCATGTCCGGCGGCGGCAAGTCGACGCTGGTGAGCCTGGTGCCGGGCTTTTATGCGCTGTCGTCCGGCAGCATCCTGCTCGACGGCACGCCGATCGACGAGATCGCGCTCGACAGCCTGCGCGCGCAGATGGCGATGGTCAGCCAGAACGTGGTGCTGTTCGACGACACCATTGCCGCCAACATCGCCTATGGCGATGCGCAGCCCGACCGCGCGCGCATCGAGGCCGCGGCGAAGGCCGCGCACCTCGCCGACGTGGTCGCGTCGCTGCCGGCCGGCTACGACACCGAGATCGGCGACAACGGCATGCGGCTGTCCGGCGGGCAGCGGCAGCGGCTGGCGATCGCGCGTGCGATCTACAAGGACGCGCCTATCCTGATCCTCGACGAGGCCACGTCGGCGCTCGACACCGAATCCGAACGCGCGGTGCAGCAGGCGCTCGACGGCCTGATGCAGGGCCGCACGACGCTGGTCATTGCGCACCGCCTGTCCACCATCGAGCATGCCGACCGCATCGTCGTGCTCGAGCACGGCCGCATCGTCGAGGTCGGCAGCCATGCGCAGCTGCTGCAGGCCAACGGCGTGTACGCCCACCTCTACCACCTGCAATTCGCCAAGGAGCATTGATGTCGACTGCAACGCCCGTATCACGCTTTCCCGTGCCCGAACTGAAGGACCTGCCTGAAGACATCCGCGAGAAGATCCTGGCGGTGCAGGAGAAGGCCGGCTTCGTGCCCAACGTGTTCCTCGCGCTGTCACACCGCCCGGACGAGTTCCGCGCGTTCTTTGCCTATCATGACGCGCTGATGCTGAAGGAAGGCGGCAGCCTGTCCAAGGCTGACCGCGAGATGATCGTCACCGCGACCAGCGCGAAGAACGGTTGCCTGTATTGCGTGGTCGCGCA
>CAYZXP010000113.1:0-10089 GCA_964482415.1 uncultured Bifidobacterium sp.
GCCGGGCCGGTGCCGCCGGTGGTCAGCACGAGGTCGCAGCCGATGTCGTCAACCAGCTCGATCAGGGTCTTCTCGATCACGGGGCCTTCGTCCGGAATCAGCCGCGTCTCCATCTGCCACGGACTGGCCAGCGCCTGCGCGAACCAGTCACGCAGCGCAGGCACACCCTGGTCTTCGTAAATGCCGCTGGAGGCGCGATCGGAAATCGAGACGAGCCCGATGATCAGTTCGTCAGGATGCGTCCTCGTCTTCTTCATTGTCTTCTTCGTCGTCGTTGTCGCTGTCGCCCTTCGCAGCAGGCGCCTGCAGCGATTTCAGGATCTGGAAAATCTCGCGGTAAGCCTTCGGCGGCTTGTGCTCGGCCTGCTCCTTGCGCGCATTGCGGATCAGCGTGCGCAGCTGCTGCAGGTCGATGCCGGGATGGCGGTCGCGCAGCTCGGTCAGCGCGGCGTCGTCGGCCAGCAGCTTTTCGCGCTGGCGCTCGATTGCATGCAGCGCGGCCGTCTCGGCCTTCGATGCGCCGCGCCAGCTGTCGACGGCCTTCTGGATTGTGGCGACCTCGTCTTCCGTGAGCGTGCGCATCTTCTTGCCGACGTACTGCATCTGCCGGCGCCGGCCTTCGTGGCTGGTGATCTGCTGGCATGCGAGGATGGCCTCGAGGACATCCTCGGGCATCGGTACTTTCTTGACGCGGTCGCGCGGTGCTTCGACCAGGATTTCTCCCAGTTTCTGCAGCGCGGTCATTTCGCGTTTGAGCTGGGATTTGGACGGGCGGTCGTATTGCTGCTCGAATTCGCTGGACTGGAATCCGACCGCGCCGCGGTTAGCGTTGGGCATGATGGGCGGCCAATGTAAAACTTGAACGGCTGCTATGATACCCGCTTTGACTCTGCCCCGAGACCGCGCCGATGGACAAGGACATCTTCACCCACTCCCAGGACCAGCTGAAGGAAATCGCCAGCGACATGCTGCGCTTCGCGAAAGAAAAGGGCGCGTCCGATGCCGTGGTGGAGATCAGCGAGGGCAGCGGCCTGTCGGTCAGCGTGCGCAAGGGCCAGGTCGAGACCATCGAGCAGAACAAGGACAAGGGCATCGGCGTGACCGTATTCCTGGGCTCAGGCCGGGCGGTGCGTCGCGGCAATGCCAGCACCTCGGACTTCTCGCTGCAGTCGCTGAAAGACACGGTCGACGCCGCCTACAACATCGCGCGATTCACCGCCGAGGATGACTGCGCCGGCCTGCCGGACGAGGACATGATCGAGCGCGCGCCGCGCGAACTCGACCTGTGCCACCCCTGGCTGCTGTCGGCTGCCGAAGCAGTCGAGATCGCCCGGCGCTGCGAGGCGGCGGCGTTCGCCGTCAGTCCGCGCATCAGCAACAGCGAAGGCGCGAACACTTACGCGCAGCAATCGCATTTCGTGCTCGGCAATACGCGCGGCTTCCTTGCCGGCTATCCGTATTCGCGTCATTCGATCTCGGTGTCGCCGATCGCGGGCAAGGGCAACCACATGCAGCGCGACGACTGGTACAGCTCCGACCGCAATCCGGCGAAGCTCGCGCAGCCCGAGGCGGTCGGCCGCTATGCGGCGGAGCGCGCGCTGTCGCGGCTGAATGCGCGCAAGCTCGATACCCGCAAATGCCCGGTGCTGTTCGAGGCGCCGCTGGCGGCCGGCCTGCTCGGCGCGTTCGTGCAGGCGGTGTCCGGCGGCGCGCTGTATCGCAAGTCCACCTTCCTCACCGATGCGCTCGGCCAGCCCGTGTTCGGCACCGACATCCAGGTCATCGAAAATCCTTTCGTTCCGGGCGCGGTCGGGTCGACGCCGTTCGACGAAGAAGGCGTGCGCGTGCAGCAGCGTGATGTCGTGAAGGACGGCGTGGTGCAGGGCTATTTCCTGTCCTCTTATTCGGCGCGCAAGCTCGGCATGCAGACCACCGGCAACGCCGGCGGTTCGCACAACCTGCAACTGTTGTCGACCCGCACGCAGGCGGGCGACGATTTCGTCGTGATGCTGAAGAAGCTCGGCACCGGCCTGCTGGTCACCGAGCTGATGGGGCAAGGCGTGAACTATGTGACCGGCGACTATTCGCGCGGCGCGTCCGGCTACTGGGTCGAGAACGGCGTGATCCAGTACCCGGTGGAAGAGATCACGATTGCAGGCAACCTGCGCGACATGTTCCGCGACATCGCGGCGATTGGCAGCGATGTGCTGGTGCGCGGCACCAAATCCACCGGCTCCATCCTGATCGGCAACATGACTGTTGCCGGTTCCTGATGCTGATGCGGCATGCAGGCATGCCGCATCGTCCGCTTTGCGCTCGGCCAATCTGAGCATTCGCAATCCTTGGTGCTGCTCAGCCGGCGCGCTGCGAACTTCCGACCGCCCCAACTTCATAGTTGAGTCTTGGTGCGCATTCGTCGCGCCGGTAAAACTGCGGCGCCGATGCAACAGGCTGACGCGGCCGTTTGTTTCACCATAGCCGCAAGAAATTTTACTTAGCACCCCAGAAATCTTGTTTGTAGTGCGCGCATCCAACATCGCGAATTTCGTTATGAAATAGCTATTGCCCCCCCTGAAAACGCCCTCCTAGAATTGCCAAGGTTTTAACAAAACCGCGCCGGTTCGCAAAGCCTGTCGGCAGGCCGGCGGCACATTGGAGACCAGGCATAGGGGACAAATTCATGACACGTCGTAGCTTCCTTCACTCCGCAGTCGCCGGCGTTGCTGCCGGCGTCGTCGCGGCGCCCGCAATAGCGCAATCCAGCCCGGCGATCAACTGGCGGCTGGCGTCGAGCTTTCCGAAATCGCTCGACACGATCTTCGGTACGGCCGAGATCATGGCGCGGCGCGTCGCACAGCTGACCGACGGCCGCTTCAACATCCGCGTTTTCCCGGGCGGCGAGCTGGTACCGGCGCTGCAGGTGATGGATGCAGTGCAGGCCAGCACCATCGAGATGGGCCATTCGGCGTCGTACTACTACTTCGGAAAGGATGCCACCTTCGCGTTCGATACCGCGATCCCGTTCGGCCTGACTGCGCGGCAGCAGACCGCGTGGATGGACCAGGGCGGCGGCCGCCAGCTGATGCGCGAATTCTTCGCCGAGTACGGGATCATCAACTTCATGGGCGGCAATACCGGCTGCCAGATGGGCGGCTGGTTCCGCAAGGAAGTCAATACACCAAAAGACCTGAACGGCCTGAAGATGCGCGTCGGCGGTTTCGCCGGGCGCGTGATGCAGAAGCTGGGCGTGGTGCCGCAGCAGATTGCCGGCGGCGACATCTATCCGGCGCTGGAAAAGGGCACGATCGATGCGGCCGAATGGATCGGCCCGTATGACGACGAGAAGCTCGGCTTCAACAAGGTCGCGCCGTACTACTACACGCCGGGCTGGTGGGAATCGAGCGCCCAGCTGTCGTTCTACGTGAACCGCAAGGAGTGGGACAAGCTGCCGAAGGAATACCAGCACGCACTCGAGGTCGCGACCTACGAGGCGCACCTCGCGATGCAGGCAATGTATGACGCACGCAATCCGGCCGCACTCGCGCGCCTGATGAAGAACGGCACCAAGCTGCGCTCCTTCTCGCGCCCCATCCTTGACGCCTGCTACAAGGCCGCACAGCAGGTGATTGACGAGGAGGCGTCGAAGAACCCGAAGTTCAAGAAGGTGCTGGATCCGTGGCGCCGTTTCCGTCAGGACCAGAACCAGTGGTATTCGGTCGCGGAATCGCCGGTGCAGGCTTACCTCAACGGCCACAAGTCCTGATTCACCGCCTTCGCTTTCCTGTCACTGACAGCCCGGGCCCGCAGCGATGCGGGCCTTTTTCATGGGCGTGTGCCGGTGGCGTTCGGTACGGGGCGGCGGCAAGCCGGCGTGGCTATGGCCGATATGGCGGGCGAAAAAAAAGCGCATCCCGCCGGATGCGCTTTTCAGCCAGCGTTCGGCTGCTTACTTCTTGTCCGGCTCGGCCGTGAATTCCAGCTTCATCTCGCCGCCGGAATCGCCTTCGACCGGGAACGCGACGTTCGACGGATCGCCGTCCTGCAGCGAGTCGCCCATGTTGACGTTGAGCTCGAGCTGTTCCTTCATGTCGGTCTTGCTGCCGACCGAGATCATGGTCGGGAAGGCAATGATCATCGCGACCATCAGGATCTGGATGCCGACGAACGGCACCGCGCCCCAGTAGATGTCGCCGGTCTTGACTTCCTTCGGCGCGACCGAGCGCAGGAAGAACAGCGCGAAGCCGAACGGCGGATGCATGAATGAGGTCTGCATGTTCACCGACAGCAGCACGCCGAACCAGATCAGGTCAATGCCCATCTTGTCGGCCACCGGGCCCACCAGCGGCACCAGGATGAAGGCCAGCTCGAAGAAGTCGAGGAAGAACGCGAGCCCGAAGAACAGCAGGTTGACGACGATCAGGAAGCCTGCCTGTCCGCCCGGCAGCGAGCTCAGCAGGTGCTCGACCCAGAGGTCGCCGTTGATGCCGCGGAAGACCAGCGAGAACACGCTGGAGCCGATCAGGATGAACAGCACGAAGCAGGACAGCCGCGTGGTCGAGTTCATCGCCTGCTTGAGCAGGTCTTTCGACAGCCGGCGGTTCGACATCGCAAGGATCATCGCGCCGAGCGCACCCATGCCGCCGCCTTCGGTCGGCGTGGCGATGCCGATGAAGATCGTGCCGAGCACGAGGAAGATCAGCGCCAGCGGCGGCACCAGCACCAGCACCACCTTTTCCGCCATTTTCGACAGCAGGCCAAGCTTCAGCTTCTTGTTGGCGAGCGCGGAGCCGTAGGCGACCAGCACGCCGACCACACCGCTGTACATCAGCACTTCGTCCGCAGCCAGCGTCGGTTTTGCGATGGCCAGGTAATAGGTCTTGAACAGCCAGGCGGCGGCCCAGCCAATCGCGATCACCGCCGCCAGCGACGGCAGGCCGGTGGTGCCGTTGGCCTCGCGCAGGTTGCGTGCCTCCGGCGGCAGCGCAGGCAGCGCCGACGGACGGATCATCGACACGATCAGGATGTAGATCGCATACATCGCAGTCAGCGTCAGGCCCGGCAGGAAGGCGGCCTGGTACATGTCGCCGACCGAGCGGCCGAGCTGGTCGGCCATCACGATCAGCACCAGCGACGGCGGAATGATCTGCGCCAGCGTGCCCGAGGCGGCGATCACGCCGGAAGCGATCTTGCGGTCATAGCCGTAGCGCAGCATCACCGGCAGCGAGATCAGTCCCATCGAGATCACCGATGCGGCCACCACGCCGGTGGTCGCGGCCAGCAGCGCGCCGACGAAGATCACCGCGTAGGCGATACCGCCGCGCAGCGGACCGAACAGCTGTCCGATGGTGTCGAGCAGGTCTTCGGCCATGCCGGAACGCTCGAGGATCAGGCCCATGAAGGTGAAGAACGGAATGGCCAGCAGCGTGTCGTTGCCCATGATGCCGAACACGCGGTTCGGCAGCGCCTGCAGCAGTTCGGGCTTCAGCAGTCCGGCTTCGATGCCGATCAGGCCGAACAGCAGGCCGTTGGCGGCCAGCGAGAACGCGACCGGGAAGCCGGACAGCAGGAACAGCACCAGCGTGGCGAACATCACCGGCGCCATGTTTGCAATCAGGAATTCAATCATTCTCAGGCCTCCGTCGCGGTGGTATCAGCGGCGCCGGCCAGCGCAACCGCGGGCGACTCCAGATTGTTGGCCGCGGCGATCGCCGCGATTTCTTCCTGCGGCGTTGCCTGTTGCTTCTCGAATTCGCTGGCATCGACCAGCCCCATCAGGAAGCCGATGCGCTTCACCAGCTCGGACAGACCCTGCAGCGTCAGCAGCAAAAAGCCGATCGGGATCAGGACTTTCGCCGGCCAGACGATCAGGCCGCCGGCATTGCTCGACACCTCCTGGTTGCGGATCGACTCCAGTGCGTACGGCCACGCGAAATACAGGATCAGGCCGACTGCCGGCATCAGGAAGAAGACGAAGCCGAAGATGTCGATCCACACTTGCGTGCGCTTCGAGAAACGGCCGACCACCACGTCGATGCGCACATGTTCGTTGCGCTTGAGCGTATATGCCGAGGCCAGCAGGAACATCGCGCCGAACAGGTACCACTGGATCTCCAGCCAGGCGTTCGAGCTGGTGTTGAGCAGGTAGCGCACCAGCGCATTGCCGGAACAGATCAGCACCGCGGCAAGCAGCGCCCAGCTGACGGCAAGGCCGATGCGCTCGTTGAGCGCGTCGATCCGCTTCGATAGGGATAGTAAAGATTGCATGGTGAAGTTCTCTCGAGAAGTTTAGGCAGCCCACACTTGCGGTGGCCACTGACATGAACGCGCGCGCATCTATCAGGTCTCCTTGTTTTTTCTTTTTACTGCCGGGAAGGACACTGCGCCGCCGCTGCATGTCCCCGTGAAGGGACACAAGTGCGGCGAGTGTGGGAGGGAATGTATTCGCCGTTTTCCGCAAACTTCCGTGCTGCTATGCAACAACGAACTTCATCATATTTGAGTCGTTTATATCGCTCCCAAGCTTGACGTTTTAACACAACATTAAGGCCGAAACTCACCCATGGATTTTCAAAATTGGAAGGGGCTTTTAATGCAAGACGATCATCCTGATGGCCTCGGCGTGGTGGTTTGTCCGCAGGCGTTCGCGCGTGCGGGGCGCGCAGGAATAAAAAAACCCGCGCCGGCGAACCGGCGCGGGTTTTTACCCGAGTCGCGTAAAACTCAGCCGAGCTGGCTGCGCACGCGGCGTATCGCCGCACGCACCTGATCAGGTGCGGTGCCGCCGACATGCGCACGTGCAGCGACCGAACCTTCGAGGGTCAGCACTGCATGCACATCGTCGCCGATCAGCGTCGAGAACGCGCGCAGTTCGTCGAGTGACAGGTCGGCGAGGTCGCAGCCTTTCTGTTCGCAGGTGCGCACCGCATGCGCGACCGCCTCATGCGCATCGCGGAACGGCAGTCCTTTCTTCACCAGATAGTCGGCGAGGTCGGTTGCGGTCGCATAGCCTTGCAGTGCGGCCGAACGCATCGCGTCCGGCTTGACGGTGATGCCGCCGGCCATGTCGGCGAAGATGCGCAGCGTATCGACCAGCGTGTCGACGGTGTCGAACAGCGGTTCCTTGTCTTCCTGATTGTCCTTGTTGTAGGCCAGCGGCTGGCCTTTCATCAGCGTCAGCAGCGACACCAGATGGCCGTTCACGCGGCCGGTCTTGCCGCGCGCCAGTTCGGGCACGTCCGGGTTTTTCTTCTGCGGCATGATCGACGAGCCGGTGCAGAAGCGGTCGGCGATGTCGATGAAGCCGACGCGCGGGCTCATCCAGATCACCAGTTCTTCCGACAGGCGAGAAATGTGCGTCATCACCAGCGCGGCAGCCGCGCAGAATTCGATCGCGAAGTCACGGTCGGACACGGCGTCGAGCGAGTTGTGGCAGACGTCGTCAAAGCCCAGCGTTCTGGCGACACGCTCGCGGTCGATCGGGAAGGTGGTGCCGGCCAGCGCGGCTGCGCCCAGCGGCAGGCGGTTGACGCGCTTGCGGCAGTCGGCCATGCGCTCGGCGTCACGGCCGAACATTTCAACATAGGCCAGCATGTGGTGGCCGAACGTCACCGGCTGCGCGACCTGCATGTGCGTGAAGCCCGGCAGGATGGTGTCCGCATGCTTTTCCGCGAGGTCGACCAGCGCGCTGCGCAGCGCTTTCAGCAGCCTGAGGATGTCGTCGATTGCGCCGCGCATGTACAGGCGGATGTCGGTCGCCACCTGGTCATTGCGCGAGCGGCCGGTGTGCAGGCGCTTGCCGGCGTCGCCAACCAGCTCGGTCAGGCGCTTTTCGATGTTCAGGTGCACGTCCTCGAGGTCGAGCAGCCATTCGAAGCTGCCGGCATCGATTTCGGACAGGATCTGCGCCATGCCGCGCCGGATGTCCGCGAGGTCCTGCGCGCTGATGATGCCCTGCGCGGCCAGCATGTCTGCATGCGCGAGCGAGCCCTGAATGTCGACGTGCGCGAGGCGCTTGTCGAAGAAAACCGACGCGGTGTAACGCTTGACCAGGTCAGAGACGGGCTCGGAGAAGCGCGCGGACCAGGCTTCGGATTTTTTGGAGAATTGGTCGGTCATGGTGGAAATTCGATGGCTGTGATGATGGCGCCGTTGGAGGGCTGTGGATCCCGGCTCGCGCTCAATGCCGGTAAGCCAGGCCCGAATCCTGCAGCAATCCCAATGCGACGATGGGTCCCAGCCTGCGCTGGGACGACGTTTCGAAGGCTGTCGGCTCCCAACTCGTCATCCCAGCGCAAGCCGGGATCCAGCGCCGCGAAGCGGCGCATCGCAATCCGGACAAACAAAAGCGTGATTATAGAGGAAGCCCCCGCCTCACCCCGTATTCCTCAGCCCGGCCGCGACCCCGTTGATGGACAGGTGGATTCCGCGGTGCACGCGGATATCCGATTCGCGCCCCTGTTCCTTCCAGCTGCGGTGCCGCTTGATCAGCTCCACCTGCAGGTGGTTCAGCGGATCGAGGTAGGCGAAGCGGTTCTTGATCGAGCGCGCCAGCGTCGGGTTGGCGGACAGCCGGTCCTTCGCGCCGGTGACCAGCGACAGGCAGTCGACCGCCAGCCCGTGCTCGGCCGCGATGCGCTTGAAGATCGCATTGCGCAGCTTGCGGTCGGCCACCAGCCCCGCATAGCGCGACGCGACCGCGAGATCGGTCTTGGCCAGCACCATGTCCATGTTCGACAGCAGCGTCGAGAAGAACGGCCATTCCTTCACCATCGCGCGCAGCTGCGCAAGCTTGGTCTTGCGCGCGCCGCTGGCCTCATCCTTCAGCCACGCATCGACCGCGCTGCCGAAACCATACCAGCCCGGCAGCAGCAGCCGGCACTGGCCCCACGAAAAGCCCCACGGAATCGCGCGCAGGTCTTCGATGCGCCGCGTCGACTTGCGCGACGCCGGGCGGGAGCCGATGTTCAGTTCGGCGATCTCCGCGATCGGCGTCGCGGCGAAGAAGTAGTCGGTAAAGCCGGGCGTCTCGTACACGAGGTTGCGGTAGGCGCGGTACGCGTATTCGGACAGCGTTTCCATCACGCGCTCGAACTCGGCCAGCCGCTTCGCGCGCCGGGCGTCCGCATGCGGCGGGCGCAGGCTCGCTTCCATCACGGCGCCGACCACCAGCTCGAGGTTGCGCCGCCCGATCTCGGGGTTCGAGAATTTCGACGCAATGATCTCGCCCTGTTCGGTCAGGCGGAACTGCCCGTTTACCGTGCCTTCCGGCTGCGCGAGGATTGCGTCATGGCTCGGGCCGCCGCCACGGCCGACCGTGCCGCCACGGCCGTGGAACAGGCGCAGCTTCACGCGATGCCGCTCGAATACCTGAACCAGCGCCACTTCGGCCTTGTACAGCTCCCAGTTCGACGTCAGGAAGCCGCCGTCCTTGTTCGAATCCGAGTAGCCGAGCATGACTTCCTGCAGCTCGCCCTGTTGCTCGACCAGCGTGCGCGCCGGCGGCAGCGACAGCCAGCCGTCCATGATGCCGGCCGCATGGCGCAGGTCGGGAATGGTCTCGAACAGCGGGATCACCATCAGCTCGGCCTCTGGGGTGCCGTCGGGGCGCAGGCGCAACAGCCCGGTCTCGCGCTGCAGCAGCAGCACTTCCAGCAGGTCGGATACGGTTTCGGTGTGCGAGATGATGTAGTTGCGGATCGCGCGCGCGCCGAAATTCGTCCGCACCGTGCGCGCCGCCTTCAGCACCGCCAGCTCCGACACCGTCTCGTCCGAATAGGCGAGGTAGGGCGAGCGCAGCAGCCGTGACTGTGCCAGCTCGGCCAGCAGCAGCGCGACCTTGTCATTCTCGGACAGCGCGGCGTAGTCGGCGGCGACGCCGGCCACGCGGAACAGCTCGGCCAATACGCGCTCGTGCACGTCGGAGCTCTGGCGCATGTCCAGTGTGGCCAGATGGAAGCCGAAAATGCCGGCTGCGCGGCGCAGCGTGTCGAGCCGCGGACGCGTCAGCGCCAGCCCGTGGTTTGCGCGCAGCGAATCGCCGATCACGTCGAGGTCAGCGATGAAATCTTCCGGCGACGCATACGCGTCGGC
>CAYZXP010000114.1:0-2406 GCA_964482415.1 uncultured Bifidobacterium sp.
AAGACTATCCGCTGGCCATGATTTCGCCACCGCAAAGGAACTTTCTCAACACCACCTTCGTCAATGTGCAGAGCTTGCGCGCGACCGAAGGGGAGCCGCATCTCGACATCCATCCGGACGATGCCGTCACCCGCGGGATTGCCGACGGCGACATGGTGCGCGTGTTTAACCAGCGAGGAGAAATGCTGGCAAAGGCGCGGGTCAGCGATGCGCCGCGCAAGGGACTCGTGGTCGCGCTGTCGATCTGGTGGAAGAAGCTGGCGTCGGATGGCAGGAATGCCAACGAATTGACCAGCCAACGGCTGACCGACATGGGGCGCGCGCCGACTTTCTACGATGTGCTGGTTCAGGTCGAGAAAGCGCGCCCTTCCTGAATCTGACCTCGAAGACCTGCAATGAAAAGAACCCTCGCTGCGCTGTCCTGCGCCTTCCTGATGTGCCTGCTCGCAGGCTGCGCCCAGCTGGGATACTACGCGCAGGCCATGCAGGGGCAGATGTCGTTGCTGAGCAGTGCGAAACCCATCGATATCTGGCTGGCCGATCCGAAGGTCGAAGATTCGCTGAAGGCGCGGCTCAGGCAGACCCGGGAAATCCGTGCATTCGCCGCGAGCGAACTGCATTTGCCCGACAACGGCAGCTACAAGACCTACGCCGACCTGAAACGACCCTACGTCATGTGGAACGTCGTCGCCACGCCTGAATTGTCCCTCAAGCCGAAGGAGTGGTGCTTCCCGATCGCCGGGTGTGTGGACTATCGCGGCTACTACAGCCGTGATGCGGCGCAGGCCTTTGCGGACGGGCTGCGCGCGCAGGGTCTCGATGTGCGTGTGTCCGGCGTGCCGGCCTATTCGACGCTGGGCTGGTTCGACGATCCGGTGCTGTCCACCTTCATCGATTATCCGGAGGCCGAAATTGCGCGCCTCGTGTTCCACGAGCTTGCCCATCAGGTCGCCTACGCGCCCGGTGATTCGCAATTCAATGAATCCTTCGCGACGGCGGTCGAGGAGGTCGGGGTGGCGCGCTGGCTAGATCGCCATGGCGACGACGCGATGCGCGAGCGCTATCGCCAATACCGGCAGCGCAAGGAGGACTTCCTCGCGCTGCTGGCCACCCATCGCCGGCAGCTTGACGAGAACTTCAGCGGCCCGTCTCCGGACGCCGAGAAGCGGGCGCGCAAGCGGCAGATCTTCGAGGCGATGAAGCGGGAATATGAAGCGATGAAATCCGGCCGCTGGGGCGGATATGCCGGCTATGACCGCTGGTTTGCCGGCGACATGTCGAACGCCCACTTCGCGCTGGCCTCGACTTACCACGACCTGGTACCGGCCTTCCGAGGCCTGTATGCGCAGCTGGACGACTTCGGCCGTTTCTATTCGCGCGTGAAATCGCTGGCAAGACAGGGCAGGGACCAGCGACGTGCGCTGCTTGCCGGGTATGCGCCGCCCGGCGTTGCGCCTCCCGCACTGGCAACGCAGAGTGTTGCGGCCCGCTGAACAGACAATACCCACGATTTCCGCTAGCATCCCAGACAGTCGGCGCAGTTTCCGGTTGGCGTCTGACGAATACGGGCAATGCGCTGCCGGTGCCCGCCACCCACAGGCACAACAAGACAGGGAGCTGCATGGACAAGTTCTGGTTGCGTTCGTACCCTGCCGGCGTGCCGGCGGAAATTGATCCCTCGCACTATCGCTCGCTGGTCCACCTGATGGAAGAGGCCTTTGCGAAGTACGCGCAGCGCAATGCCTATGTCTGCATGGGACGGTTCATCACCTATGCCGATGTCGATGCGATGTCACGGCGTCTCGGTGCATGGCTTCAGGCACAAGGCCTTGAGCAAGGCGCACGCGTTGCGCTGATGATGCCGAACGTGCTGCAGTACCCGGTCGCGCTGGCGGCCGTCCTGCGTGCAGGCTATGTGGTCGTCAATGTAAATCCTCTGTATACGCCGCGCGAACTGGAGCACCAGCTGAAGGATTCCGGCGCCGAGGCGATCATCATCCTCGAAAATTTCGCGCATACGCTGGAGAAGGTGATTGCGCACACGCGCATCCGGGTCGCCGTCGTGGCCAGCATGGGTGACCTGCTGGGCGGCGCGAAGGGTATGCTGGTCAACTTCGTGGTGCGCAGCGTGAAGAAGATGGTGCCCGAGTTTTCATTGCCCCATGCAATACGCTTCAACCGCGCTCTTGAGGAGGGCGGGGCGATGCAACTCCGGCAGCCGTCGATAGGGCACGACGACATCGCCTTCCTGCAGTACACCGGCGGCACCACCGGGCTGTCCAAGGGCGCGATGCTCAGTCACCGCAACGTGATCGCCAACCTGCTGCAGAACGAGGCCTGGCTGCAGCCGGCGCTCGACAAAGAGCCGCGCGTTGAGGCGCTGACCTTCGTCTGTGCATTGCCCCT
>CAYZXP010000114.1:2506-10008 GCA_964482415.1 uncultured Bifidobacterium sp.
CGGCGCTGCCGCCGGGGCAGGTCGGCGAAATCGCGATCCGTGGCCCGCAGGTCATGGAGGGCTACTGGCAAAATCCGGCCGAGACGGCGCGCGTGATGACGCCCGACGGCTATTTCCGTTCGGGTGACATCGGGGTGATGGATGAGCGCGGCTACGTCACCATTGTCGACCGCAAGAAGGACATGGTGCTGGTCTCCGGTTTCAACGTCTATCCGAGCGAAGTGGAAGCCGTGGTCGCCCTGCACCCGGGCGTACTCGAGTGCGCCGTGGTCGGTGTGCCGGATACGCACACCGGCGAGGCGGTCAAGCTGTACGTCGTCAGGCGCGATCCGTCACTGACGGTCGATGACCTGATGGCTTACTGCCACGAACAGCTGACCGGCTACAAGCGGCCGAAATTCATCGAGTTCCGCAGCGAGCTGCCCAAATCGAATGTCGGCAAGATCTTGCGGCGCGAATTGCGCGAACCGGCATCGGTGCCGGCCTGACAATTACTCGGCCGGCAGCGGCGGCAGCGGGCGCGGCTTGCGGTCATCGCCAACGGCGACATAAGTCAGCGTCGCTTCGGTGACCTTGACGATCTCTGCCTGCAGCCGGTTGCGTTCCGCGAAGACCTCGACATTCACCGTCACCGAGGTCGTACCAGTCTTCACGATCTTTGCGTAAAACGACAACAGGTCGCCGACAAACACCGGCTGCTTGAAAATGAAGGAGTTCACCGCGACCGTGCCGACGCGACCGTTGGCGCGGCGCACGGCCGGCAGGGCGCCGGCAATGTCGACCTGAGCCATGATCCAGCCGCCGAAAACGTCGCCGTGTACGTTCGCATCAGCCGGCATCGGCATCACTCGCAGGGTTGGCATGCCTTCCGGCAGGTCGGTCTTCGGGGTGTCGCTCATCTTTGCTCTCTGATTCAAGTGCCGCTGGCGGTAAAATCACAGCGCGGCCAAAGCATCAAAGCATAACCCAGCCGCAACCTTCCTGCCGGATTTCCATGCGACGATACGCCAGCCATTATCCCGACCCCCCAGCCAATCAGGGCACCCGAAATGACTGGGCCACGCTGAAGACCCTTGCACCCTACTTGTGGGAGTGGAAGTGGCGAGTGCTGCTTGCGCTGGCCTGCCTGGTGCTGGCCAAGGTGGCGAACGTCGGGGTGCCGATGGTGATGAAAGAGCTGATCGACGGACTGACCATCACGCCCGAACGTCCGGCCTCAATGCTGGCGCTGCCGGCCGGTCTGCTGGTTGCGTACGGCTTGCTGCGGCTGTCGAACACGGCATTCACTGAGCTGCGTGAATTTTTCTTCGCCAAGGTGACGCAGCGGGCAGTGCGCAACATTGCGCTGAAAGTCTTCCGCCATTTGCACGCGCTGTCGCTGCGTTTCCACCTGAACAGGCAAACCGGCGGCGTCACGCGCGACATCGAGCGCGGCACCCGCGGCATTTCGTCGCTGGTGTCGTACACGCTGTTCTCGATCCTGCCGACGCTGGTCGAGATCTCGCTGGTGCTCGGCTACCTGTCGATCCGTTACGACGTGTGGTTCTCCGCGATCACCATCGTTGCGCTGGTTGTCTACATCGGGTTCACTGTCGTCGTCACCGAGTGGCGCACGCATTTCCGGCGCACGATGAACGAGCTGGACTCCAAGGCCAACATACGCGCGATCGATTCGCTGCTGAACTACGAGACCGTCAAGTACTTCGGCAACGAAGAATACGAAGCGCAGCGCTACGACGAAGGCCTGCAGCGCTACGAGCGGGCAGCGGTGCGCTCGCAGAATTCATTGTCGCTGCTGAACACCGGGCAGTCGCTGATCATTGCCACCGCTGTTTCGCTGATGCTGTGGCGCGCGACGCTGGGCGTGATCGGTGGCAGCATGTCGCTCGGCGACCTGGTGCTGGTGAATGCCTTCATGATCCAGCTCTACATACCGCTGAACTTCCTCGGCGTGATCTATCGCGAGCTCAAGCAGAGCATGGCCGACATGGAGCGCATGTTTTCCCTGCTTGACCAGCACCGGGAAGTGGCCGACGGACCCGGCGCCGCGCCGCTGAAGATCGCAGGTCCCGAATTGCGCTTCGAGCAGGTCGATTTCAGCTACGAGGCCAAGCGGCAGATCCTGTACGGTGTCGATTTCACCGTGCCCGCGGGGACGACCACCGCGGTGGTCGGGCACAGCGGTTCGGGCAAATCGACGCTGGCACGGCTGCTGTTCCGCTTTTACGACGTCAACAGCGGCGCGATCCGCATCGACGGACAGGACATCCGGCAGGTCACCCAGACATCGCTGCGCCAGTCCATAGGCATCGTTCCCCAGGATACGGTGCTGTTCAATGACACGATCGAATACAACATCGGCTATGGCCGTCCCGGTGCCAGCCATGACGAGATCGTCGCCGCGGCGCGCGCCGCCTATATCCATGATTTCATCATGAGCCTGCCCGACGGCTACCAGACCACGGTGGGCGAGCGCGGGTTGAAGCTGTCGGGCGGCGAGAAGCAGCGCGTTGCGATCGCACGCACACTGTTGAAAAATCCCGCGATCCTGGTGTTCGACGAGGCCACGTCGGCGCTGGACTCGCAGGCCGAGCAGGCGATACAGGCGCAGCTGAAAGACATCGCCCGCGATCGCACGACGCTCGTGATTGCGCACCGGCTGTCGACCATCGCAGACGCGCACCAGATCCTCGTCATGTCCCGCGGACGCATCGTCGAGCGCGGCACCCATGCGCAGCTGCTGGCTGCGCGCGGCCTGTATGCCGACATGTGGGAGCGCCAGCAGGCGCGCAAGGATGATGCGGATAGTGCTTCGCCAGACAGTCCTGCCGAGGCGGCGGTGGTACGCTGAAGCCGCCTGCAGCCGTCCTGTAAAATTTCAGGCTTTCCTTCAACTACGTCGCCCTTCACGCCATGTCCAGCATTACCTCGATCACCCTCACGCGTCCCGATGACTGGCATGTGCACCTGCGCGATGGCGCCGTGCTGGCCGATGTGGTTCCGCACACTGCGCGGCAGTTCGGTCGCGCCATCGTAATGCCGAACCTGAAGCCACCGGTGACCACCACCGCGATGGCCGCTGCCTACCGCGAGCGCATCCTTGCCGCGCTGCCCGCGGGCATGCGTTTCGAGCCACTGATGACGCTCTACCTGACCGACAACACCAGCGCCGACGAGATCCGGCGCGCGGTCGACAGCGGTTTTGTGAAGGCAGTGAAGCTGTATCCGGCCGGCGCGACCACCAATTCCGATGCCGGCGTCACTGACCTCAAGCGCTGCATGGGGGCGCTCGAGACGATGCAGGAGCTCGGCCTGCCGCTGCTGATCCACGGCGAGGTCACCGATGCCGACATCGACCTGTTCGACCGTGAAGCCGTGTTCATCGAGCGCGTGCTGCAGCCGCTGCGCAAGTCGCTGCCGGGCCTGCGCGTCGTGTTCGAGCACATCACGACCAAAGATGCGGCCGACTACGTGCGCGACGCTGAAGGCGATATCGGCGCCACCATCACCGCGCATCACCTGCTGTACAACCGCAATGCGATCTTCAAGGGTGGGATCCGGCCGCACTACTACTGCCTGCCCGTGCTCAAGCGCGAGACCCACCGGCAGGCGCTGCTGCAGGCCGCGACCTCCGGCAATCCGCGCTTCTTCCTTGGCACCGATTCGGCGCCCCATCCGAAAGGCCTGAAGGAGCACGCATGCGGCTGCGCCGGCTGCTACACCGCGCTGCACGCGATGGAACTGTACGCGCAGGCTTTCGAACTGGCCGGCGCGCTGGAGCAGCTCGAAGGCTTCGCCAGCTTCCACGGCCCGGACTTCTACCGGCTGCCGCGCAATGCCGACAAGGTCACGCTGCAGCGTACCGACTGGATCATTCCCGACGAAGTTCGCATGGGCGACGCCACGCTGGTGCCGCTCGATGCGGGACAGCCATTGCATTGGAAATTCGCCTGACGGCCGGAGGCGATGGCCTTCGATACGATCGCGTGGGAACGGCCCTGGCTGGCCTTCCTGCGCGAGTTGGGTGAGCCGCTGGCGCGGCGCGATGACTGGATTGCGGCCGCCTGTGAAATGGCGGCCGGGCGCGGCTTGCAGAATCTGAACGGTCAGGCCATTCAATTCATCCCGCAGGAACAGCTGCCCACCGGCACGCCCTACGAGGCGCACATTGCCGCCACCGGGGCCGTGCCGACACGCGATAACCTGCATGACTTTTTCAACGCGCTGGCCTGGCTGCACATGCCGCGCATCAAGCGCGAGCTGAATGCACTGCATGCGCGCGCATTTGCCGCGCCCGCCGCCGCCGGTACGCGCGGCCGCCAGCGCGATGCTGCCACGCTGTTCGACGAAAACGCCGCGCTCGTCGTCAGCAGCAATCCACGGCTGTTGCACGCGTTACGCGAGCATGACTGGAAGACCGTGCTGCTGAGAGCGCGTGACCATTTCGCTACCGATTGCGATGTCGTGTTGTTCGGTCATGCGCTGGTCGAAAAGCTGCTGGCGCCGTACAAATCCATCACTGCGCATGCATGGGTCGTTCAGGTCGAACCCGCATGGTTTGACCTGTCGCCTGAGCAAAGGATCGCCGACCTCGATGAGCGTGTGGCAATGCAGCTTCGCCCCGGGTTCAGCAGCGCAGACTTCTGTCACTTGCCGGTGCTGGGCGTGCCCGGCTGGTGGCCGGGGCAAGATCCTGCCTTTTACGAAGATGCCGAAGTCTTTCGGCCCAAGCGGATTCGCAAGACCGTGCCGCAACCATGAGCCGCGGCCCGGCACATCGGGCCGGGCATTACGCGCAGGCGATCGTGGTCAGAAGCCTTTCTGTATACCGAGGATGACCGCATTCGACGAGCCGGTTTGCACCAGCGTCGGGTCGGCTCCCGCGTCAACGTTGCCCGAGTAGGACGAGGGCACGCCATCGGTCGCCCGGTTGAATGCGGCGTAGAGATTGGTCGTCTTCGACAGCGCGTAAACCGCTGAGACGTTGAAAATCTCCGGCGTGCCCGCGCTGTCGTTGCGTGCGTAGTTGATGCCGACGCTGGTGCTGGGAATCACCTTCATCTGCGCGCCGAGAATGTAGGTGTTGCTCGATCCGCCGATCGCCGGGTCGAAGCGCACGTAGTTGGCCGCCAGCTTGATCGGGCCGATAGGCACGCTCGCGCCGACCAGGTACTGCTTGTATTGCTGGTCGCGGTCGGAGCCGGCAATCACGATGTTCAGGTCGCCAAACGCATAGCCGAGATTGGCCGACACGAAGCGGTTTTGCCGGTTCGCACCCGGCACGCCGCCGAGCGCGTACATCACACTGCCGGTCACGCCTGCAATCAGTTCGGAGGGCAGGCTGTAAGTGAATGAATTCGGTATGAAGAAGCCGCCGGTCGTCCCCAGCGAGGGATCTGCATCGGTGCCTCCCGGGAAAGCGGGGACGGGTGATCCGGTTGTTGTGCCGGTCCCGCTGATCACGCTGCCTTCGCGGTGCATCAGCAGCGCTGGCACATAAAAGTTGTTTCCTGCGAGTCCCAGCGTCGACGTGTACGCGGCAATGAAAGGCGACAGGTTCAGGCCGGCTGTCACCGAGCCGAACGGACCGCTGACGCCGGCATTGGCCATCCGGCTGAACACACCAGTCGTACCGCCGTTAGCGATGGCGCCGGTGCCTGCACTGAAGCCGCCTTCGAGCCGGAAGTGGGCCTTCATGCCGCCGCCCAGGTCTTCGGTGCCTTTCAGTCCCCACACCGACGGCGCCCAGTTGCCTTCCCCAAAACTCAGCCGCCGGTCCGAGGTTTCCCCTATGCCGGTAGCGTTCACCAGCGACGCATCGATGTTGCCGTACAAGGTCAGCCCTGACTCCGCAATCGCCGATCCGCTAGCCAGCAGCCCCAGGACCGCGGATGCAAGAAGCCTTTTGTTCATCGCATTTCTCCAGTGGTTGACAAAACTCTGACCAGTCTGGTGATGCGTGGTTTTTTCGGGGCTTCGCAAAACAAGCGCGCGATGGGATGCGTTTGTGTCGGCTCAATCGCGGTGAACTTTCGTTGCGCCGGCTGGCCACAACAGGTGGCCCGGATACAAGAAAGCCACCTTCGCAGGTGGCTTTCCGTTAGTGCGCAAAAAGAAGTGGCCTGCCGTTAGTGGTTGACCAACCGCGCGGGCAGCTTCAGCACCAGCACGACGCTGACCAGCAGCATGCCGCCGAACAGAATCAGGCTGTTCTGCGCATTACCGGTCACGTCGGTGATCCAGCCCACGACTGACGTACTGACCATGCCGCCGATATTGCCGACGGAATTGATCAGCGCGATGCCTGCCGCAGCAGCCGCGCCGTTCAGGAAGGTCGGCGGTACGCTCCAGAACGCGGCTTGCGTCGTCGACGCGGCGGCTGCGGTCACGGTCAGGATCAGCATCGTTACGACGAGGCTGTCGAAATGCATGCCGGCGAGCGCGAGGCCGAGCGCCGTGACGGCGCAAGGCACGGCGGTGTGCCAGCGGCGCTCGCGGTGCTTGTCGGCCATCGCGTTGTTGTAGATCGATGCGACGATCGCAGCGAAGTACGGGATGGCAGTCAGCAGGCCAATGTGCACCGGGTTGCTGACGCCGTTCTGCTTGATCAGCGTGGGCAGCCAGAAGATCAGCACATACACGGCGCTGACGATGCAGAAATAGGCGACGGTCAGCTGCCAGACGAGGCCGCTCTTGAAAGCGCTGGCCATGCTCGAATGCGACTGGTTGCGCTCCGCTTCCTTTGCGATGTCTTTCGTCACGATCGCGGCTTCCTCGGCGCTCAGCCAGGGCGTGTCGGAGGGCTTGTCGCTCAGCATGCGGATGACCGCGTAGCCCAGCAGGACCGAAGGAATGGTCTCCAGCAGGAACAGCCATTGCCATGCGCGCAGGCCGCCGACACCGGCAAACGACGACAGGATCCATCCCGACAGCGGGCCGCCGATCACGCTCGACAAAGGTACGGCCGCCAGCAACAGCGCGATCACCTTGCCGCGTCGCGCAGACGGGAACCAGCAGGACAGGAAGTAAAGCACGCCGGGAATGAAACCAGCCTCGGCCACGCCGAGCAGGAAACGCAGGACATAGAACTGCGTCGGCGTCTTGACGAAGGCCATGCCGGCACCGATCAGTCCCCAGGTGATCATGATGCGGGCGATCCACAGGCGCGCGCCGACCTTGTGAAGGAATACGTTGCTCGGCACTTCGAACAGCACATAGCCGAGGAAGAAGATGCCTGCGCCGAAACCGTAGATGGTGTTGCTGAACTTCAGGTCGTCGAGCATCTGCAGTTTGGCGAAGCCGACATTGACGCGGTCAAGATAGGCCGCGACCAGGCACAGGCAGAGCAGCGGCAGGAAGTGCAGGGCTATTTTGCGGTAAAGGGTGTCGCGCGCGGGATCAGCCGCCGCAACGGAATCGGGATGGGATTGCAAGGAAGTCTCCTCTGGTATTGCATGTATGGACTTGTTGTCCTGATATTTTTCAGGTCGCCGCCATTCCGG
>CAYZXP010000115.1:0-9913 GCA_964482415.1 uncultured Bifidobacterium sp.
GAGAAATCGAGCAGCTTTTCCGCCAGCGCGCCCGGCTCGAGCTGCACCCATTCCGGATTGGCCACCTGGCCTGACTTCAGCGGCTCGCCGCCGGCGTCGCGCTGCGCATGTTCGCTGACCCACATCGTGCGGGTCTGCCGGAAACGGCAATTGAACTCGACCAGCGAGCGGGTCGAGCGCACGGTTCCCTCCTGCGACGCTGCGAGGTTGACCAGCTGCCAGGCATGGACAATGTAACCCTTGCGGGTCATCCCCTCCTTTTCGATAGCGTACACATTGCCAGCGGCATCCGTGACCGGCGGCGAATAGGTGGCAGCATGGACGGGCAGCGCGCTGCAGGCAGCGAGCAAGGCAGCGACGAGGGCAGGCCGGGCGAAGGTGATGGGCATCTCGTTGTGATAATTGATTGAACGGTTCCGAAGTTTAAATCGCCGCCCTGCCGCTGTCATGGAGTTCAGCGCAGACCCAGCGTGAACTGCAGCATCACCGCATTCGCGCCGAGCAGGTTGACCTGCGCCTGGAAGCGCCCGCCGTATTCCCAGCCCAATGCCGGCACGATGGCCGGCGAAAAGCCGTCGTAATTGAACGGCACCTTGTCCTCATACTTCCCGCGATAGCCGTAAAGCAGGCCCGCGGTCAGCTTCACGAAAAGGCCTCGCTGCTCAAAGACGTCGCGGTAAATTTTCCCCCACGGGAAAATGTAAGTCGTCGGCTGGCCGAAGGAATTGCTGAACAGCGTGATCCCGGCCAGTTGCGCATCTTCGCGTTCGCGCTCCACGCCGACCAGCCACACATACTTGTGGTCAGGACTGGGATGAAAGTGGGCCGTGTACGGCGAGTACATCAGGCCATAGCGGTCGCCCGGCCGCGACTGCAGGTCAAAGCCGTCTTTCCAGTCGAATGCGGAAGCGGCGCCCGGCAAGGAAAGCGCAGCGATCGTCGCCCAAGCACGGAGGCGACGCAGAGTAAAGCGGTTATTCATGTCTGGTTCAGACGCGCGGCGCGCGTAAAGCACACCGGACCGGCGGGGGCCAGCCACGGGGCTTGTTCAATTAGAATTCGGGGTTGATGGTGCGCTGTCTCTGGCGCACCGGCATTATCGCGTTGAATACAAATTCCTGCAGGATCCTCGAACTGATGCAATCCCTGGCCATCTCGCGCAGCCCGAAGCGCCTGTTTTTCACGCTGCTTGCGATCACCACACTGCTCAAGCTATGGCTTGCGGCCGTGATCCCGTTCACCAGCGACGAAGCCTACTTCTACCAGTGGGGCACCCATCCTGACTGGGGCGGCTTCTACGACCATCCGCCAATGGCAGGCTGGTGGCTCTGGGCGCTGCAGCAGCTGTCGTCACATCCGCTGGTGCTGCGGCTGCCGGCGGTGCTGTTGTGGATCGCGATCACCTTCGGCATGCTGGACCTGATGCGCCGCATGCGGCCGCTGGAAGAAAACCGCCGCTGGCTGCTCGGCAGCCTGTTCCTTGCGCTGCCGTTCACCTGGGCGCTGAACCTGATCACGACCGATACGCCGCTGATCCTGTTCCTGTTTTTCTCCGGCTACGCCTTCCTGCGCGCCGAGCGCGAGAATGATCTGCGCTGGCACGCTGCCGCCGGCGTGCTGCTCGGTCTGGCGCTGCTGTCGAAGTATTTCGCGGGCTTGCTGGCAATTACCTATGCGGTCTACCTGCTGCCGCGCCGTGGCGGCCTGAAGCCACTGCTGGTCGTCGCGCTGTGCTCGCTGCCGTTCATGCTGCTGAACCTCGCATGGAATTCGACGCATTGCTGGAACAACATCCTGTTCAACCTGATGAACCGGAACCAGGGCTCGCACTTCTCGCTCGAGAATACGGGCATCTACGTCGGCATGATGCTGTACCTGCTCACGCCGTGGACTGCGCTTGCCCTGTTCCGCACCGGCCGCTGGCGCGGGCAATGGGCGCTACTGTCGATGTTCGTCGTGCCCTTCGTGCTGTTCCTGCTGCTGTCGTTCTACAAGACGATTGGCTTGCACTGGGTGCTGGCCTTCCTGCCGTTTGCCTTCCTGTTCGTCGCGATGCACCTGGATGAATCACAGCTTGCGCGCCAGCGCCGCTGGAACCTGTGGCTGGGGCTGCCGCACCTGATCGCGCTGCTGGCGATCGCCTATGCGCCGACCGACAGCTTCCGTTCGCTGAAGATCCATGCGGACGTGGTCATGCAGCGCGACGGCAAGGCCTGGGTGGCCGCACTTCGGGAAGACCTGTTGCCCGGAACCGTGCTGATGGCCACCTCGTACAGCCCTGCCGCGGTGCTGTCCTATCACGCCGGCGAGCATGTGCCGGTATTCGGCACCGGCAGCTTCCACGCCCGCTTCGACGACGACATCACCGACTTCAAGGCGCTCGATGGCCGCGACATCCGCATCACCAGCACGCGGCGGCTCGATGCAGCCGCCTATGCGCCCTATTTCGACCGCGTCCTTGTGCAGGAGAAGCACATCGACGGCGCGACCGCCTGGGTGGTGGACGGCAAGGGCTTCCGCTTCCAGCCGTATTTCGAGCGGGTGATCAAGCCGATCGCCGCGAAGTATTACCGCGTGCCGTCCTTCCTGCCGCTGTATGGCTGCCAGTTCCTGGAGCGCTACGGCTTCATCTGAACGAAAACTTCTTGTGCCCGAGGTAGCTGGTAAACACCGGCACCGCGACGCCGACCGCATGCGCGATCTCGGGCACGAAGCGGCTGACGCCGGCCAGCGGCAGCAGGTGATACAGCGCCATGCTGATCGCCCAGGTCTGCAGCACGGCAACGCCATTCACCAGCACGAAGAAGAACGCGCTGCGCTGCATCGATTGCGTACCCTGCGTGAAGACGAACGCGCGCGCCAGGATGAACGCCGTCACCATGCCGGTCAGATAGGCGAACACCACGGACGCCGAAAAATCGAGCCAGCGGTTGTAGACGATGCGCGAGCCGAAGTTCACGCAGGCAGCGAGACCGCCGGTCAGCAGGAAGCCGAAGAACTGCCGCGTCATGAACTGCCGGATCATCGCGGCGCGCCCTGCGCTGCATCGCGCGCCATCTGGCGGCCAAAGCCGATGCTCTCCGAGATGCCGCGGTCTTCCGGATAGTAGTACGACGTATCGGCGACCCACAGCCCCTGCACCGGCAGCGCAACCGGTGGCAGGCGGTCGAGAAAGCCGGGCTCGCAGATCGGCTGCGCATGCCGGTAACGGCTCGCGCGAATGTCGATGAAATCCTCGTCCGCCAGCGCCGGGTTGATCGTCTTCAGGTAGCGCTTCACCTTGGCGATGAAGACCTCGTCGCCCTCCGCATATTTCGGATGCTCGCCCGGCATGTAAAACGGCACATACACAATGGACTGATCCAGCGGGCGCAGGTTCGAATACTCGACCAGCCCCGGGATATCCATCTCCGGATCGTTCACGTTCAGCCAGAAGTTTTCCGTGACGGGCTTCGCCAGCTTGGCGATCACGCACACCACCGCGATGTTGCGCACCGAGCGGAATGCCTGCATCACGCTGTCGGGCAAATCCGGCATCAGCAGCGGCACGTAAGGCAGCGGTATCGTGCTGACCACCTTGTCAAAGGCCTCGACGCCCGCGGCGGTCTCGATGCCCGTCACGCGGCCATTGTCGATCACGACCTTGCGCACCGGCGAGCGCAGCCGGATTTCTCCGCCGTGCTTCTCAATGTCCGCGCGCAACGCTTCGAGCAGCGTGCCTGAGCCACCGTCGAGGTAGCCGAGCTTCTCGCGGAACAAGTCATAGCGCGAGCGGCCGATGCGACGGATGCGGCTCCATATCCATGCAGCCGACAGGTTGCCTGCATAATCATAGAATTTGTAGTCGAACAGCCTGCGCCACAGCACTTCCCAGGCTTCGGCGCCGACCCAGCGGCGGATCCAGCCGCCGGCCTCGACGCGATCCAGCGGTTTCCAGTCATTCCGTTTGGTCGACAGGAACGCATGCAGTCCGTAGCGGAATTTCGCCGCCAGCGACAGCCCGCGGAACTTCAGCAGCGCAACCGGGTTGCCCCAGGGCTGCAGCTGCCGCTGGTACCAATAGCCCATTTTGGTTTCGACCCAGTGCATCTTGCCGGCGATGCCGAGCTCATCAAGCACCTGCAGGAAAGCGGCGTCGGAAATGCAATGGAAATGGTAGTAGCGCTCGATGGACAGGCCGGAAAAATCGAAGCTGGCGGTCATGCCGCCGACACGGTCATCGGCCTCGTACACCACCGGGCAATGGCCGTCGCGCGCGAGCTGGTAGGCCACCGCCAGTCCCATCGGGCCGGCGCCGAGCACGGCAATGCGCTGCTTGCTGTTTGCAGGCGCCGTCATCAGAACTCCAGCACGACCGAACCATAGGTCGGGTCGCAAAAGGTTTCGCGGATCGCCTCGGCGAACGGCGTGCAGCGCACGCCGAAAATGCCGGGCCAGTCGATCACTTCGAATTCGTCCCGCGCGACCAGCGCGGCGAGCTGCTGCGTGGTGAAAGGCGGGTTGCGGTCGAACAGGCCCCACAGCCACAGCAGCAGATAAAACAGTCCGTAAGGTATCTTCATGATCATTGCGCGCGCGCCGGTGGTGCGCTTGATCGACCGGATGATGTCGATGTAATCGACCTGCTCATGCCCTGAGATGTTGTAGACGCCGTCGCTGATGCCGTTCTCGATGCAGCTGATGATGATGCTGCAGAAGTCGCCGACATACAGCGGCTGGCGCATGTAGCGGCCATGGCCAGGCACCGGGAACACCGGGACCTTCTTCATGAAGCGCGACAGCCAGCCGAGATGCTTGCGATCGAACCAGCCGAACATCAGGGTGGGCCGCAGCACCGGGCAGGCGATGCCGCTCTCGCGCACCATCTGTTCCTGCGCCTTCTTGGTATGGGTATAGAAATCGTCCGCCACCGACTCGACCACCGACGAGCTGATGTGCACCAGCTGCCCGACCTTGCCGGCGCGGATTGCGTCGAGCACGTTGCGCGTCGAAACGAGGTTGTTGCGCTCGAAGTCGATGTAGTCATTGCCGCCGATCTGCGCCTGCAGCATCACCACGGCGTGCGCTTCGCTGAAATGCCTTTCCCAGTCGCCGCGCTCGGCGAGGTCCGCATATTCGATGGTCAGCTCCGGATGCAGGCGACGCAGCACGTCGAGGTTCGCACGGTGCTTGTCGAGGATCACGAGGTTCGTGTAGCCACGCGCCTTCAGCCGCACCACCAGGTTCTGGCCGACCAGTCCGGCGCCGCCGGGCAGGATGATCTTGCCGGCGCTCTTGTCGATGTTCATTCAGATATCCAGCTTGTTGAAGACGAAGCGCGGCAGGTGACGGATCACCATCATGATCAGCCACCATTTGGACGGCGCGTAGACCACCGGCGCGCCCGCGGCGATACCGGCAACGATGCGTCGCGCGACGGCATCCACCGGCGCGAGCCCGCGCTGCGGCAGGTGCGCCGTCATCGGCGTTGCCGTCGGCCCGGGCTTGACCAGCACGACCTTCACTGCGCTGCGCGCAAAGCGGTGCTGCAGCCCCTGCAGGTAACGCTCGACCAGACCCTTGGCGGCGCCATACACGTAATTCGATTTGCGGCCACGGTCGCCCGCCACCGAGCCGATCACCGCGAGGGTGCCGTGCTGCTGGCGCTCAAGCTGTCCGGCGAAGGCTTCGGCAAACAGCGCCGGCGATACGCCGTTCACCTGCAAAGCGTCGCGTGCTGCGCCGGGGTCCTGTTCGCAGGCACGCTGCTCCGGCAGGTTGCCGTGGGCGACCAGCACGATGTCGATCTGCCGCTGCGCCGCCAGTCCGGCGGCCAGCGCTGCGATCGCGGACGGCTCATGGAAGTCGACCTGTCGCACGTCGATGGCCGATTGCGGGCTGCGCACGCGCAGGTCTTCCGCGACGGCCTGCAGCCGCGCGGCATCCCGGCCGACCAGCACGAGGTCGACCGGCTGTTCCACCCACAGGCGCGCGCAATGCTCGGCAATTGCCGACGTTGCGCCAATGATCACGATGCCCTGTCTGGCCAATTCTGCTCCCGTTCAAAAATCCATCAAGCGCCGCGACATCGCCGAGCTGATGCCCGGGTCGCGATGCGGCAAAAATTCCGGCAGCCGCGGATAGCCGGCCTCAAACAGCGCGCGCGGCATGCGCGCGTCCTTCGCCGGGTACAGCCGCCCGCCGGTGTCGGCGACGATCGCATCAAGCCGTTCGAACAGCTTCAGCGTGGCGTCGCCGTGGTTCGGAAAATCGAGCGCCAGCGTGACGCCAGGCTGAGCAAAGCTCAGCATGCCGGCCGACGGCCGGTCGGCGAAGGTCTTCAGCACCGCGAGGAAGGACCCCATGCCGGCACGCGCAGTTACCTCCAGCAGCGCCTGCACGCCGGCACGGCCGCGCTCGCGCGGCAGCACGCACTGGTACTGATAAAAGCCTTTCGGCCCGTAGATGCGGTTCCAGTCGTGCAGCGCGTCGAGCGGATGGAAGAATGGCTCGTAATGCTGCACGCCCGACGTGCGCGCCTGTTTCAGCGCGTAATACGCGGTGTTGAACGCGCGCAGCGACAGCGGGTTCACCAGCGAGACCGGCGGCACGAACGGCACGCGGCGCTCGCGACGCGCAAGCGGCGCCGGCCGCTGCAGGTCAGCATGATTGGCGCGCATGAAAATGCCGCGCCCCGCACGGTTCAGGCAGTCGACCCACGACACCGTGTGTTCCCAGCCGGCCTCGGAGGCGTCGGCCAGATCGAAGAATTCAGCGAGGTCGCGGTAAGGCAGCGTCTCGACTGCGAGCCAGGGACCGCGAATGCGGCGCAGCTTCAGCTCGGCTTCGACGATCACGCCGGTCAGCCCGAGGCCGCCGACGGTCGCGGCAAAACGCACGTCGCCCGGCCGCAGTTCTTCGAGGCTGCCGTCAGTGCGCGCCAGCGTCAGCCGGCTGACCTGGTCGCCGAAGCTGCCATGGACATGATGATTTTTGCCGTGCACGTCGTTCGCGATTGCACCGCCGACTGTGACCAGCTGCGTGCCGGGGACCACCGGCAGCATCCAGCCGCGCGGAACGCACAGCCGCTGTATGTCGCGCAGCAGCGTCCCCGCCTCGCAACGCAACAGGCCCGCCTGCTCGTCGAAAGCGATGAACCGGTCGAGCGGACGCATGTCCCACAGGATGCCGCCGGGATTCAGGCCCACGTCGCCATAGCTGCGTCCCATGCCGGACGCCAGCCCGTTGCGGTCGGCGGCCAGCATCGCCGGCACGCGACTGCGGTCAGCCAGCGAATGCAGCGTGTGCGCATGCGCACCCAGCCGCCCCCACGAGCGTATCTCTACCATGCGAGCGTCCAGCTGCGCGAGCCGGCCAGCAGCACCAGAGCGAACGCGACGCCGGCCAGCAGGCTGGTCTTGTCGCGCAGCGCGAACAGCAGCGGATCGTCGTGCATCTGTCCGCGATGCGCCTTCAGCCACACCCGGCTGATCCAGAACAGGTGTACCGGTACCGCACACCAGATCAGCTCCGGCGTGTGATAAAGACGCACGACGGCCTCGCTGTTCAGGTACAGCGCCAGCACCAGCGCCGATGCATAGCCGGACACGATGCCCAGGGTCTGCACCAGCGGGGCGTCGGACGTCAGGTAACCGCGCCCGTGCGCACGCTCGCTACCGCTACGCGCCTGAACGGCAAGTTCGGCATAACGCTTGACGAAGGCCAGTGACAGGAACATGAAGGCCGAAAAGGCCAGCAACCAGAACGACAACGATATGTCAGCGGCCGCCGCACCGGCGACGATGCGCAGCGTGTACAACATCGCCAGCACCAGGCAGTCGACCAGCACCAGCCGCTTCAGGCTGAGGGAGTACGCGCATGTCAGCACGAAGTACAGCGCCAGCCAGCCGGTGAAGGTCGTGCCGACCGGCAAAGCGCACAGCAATGCCGCCAGCAGCAGCACCGGCGCCAGCAGCACGCCGAATGTCACTGGCAGCCGGCCAGCCGCGAACGGGCGCGCCTTCTTGCGCGGATGCAGCCGGTCGCTGTCGAGGTCGAGCAGGTCGTTGCCGATGTAGACGGCCGACGCACACAGGCTGAACGCGATGAACGCCAGCAGCAGGTTCGCCGACAGCTCCGCATCCGGCAGCAGGTGCGCGGCCAGCGGCGCGACGAACAGCAGCAGGTTTTTCGCCCACTGGTGCACGCGCAGCGCGCGCAACAGCACCGGCAGGCCGGCACGCGGCGACTCAAAAGTCCGGTCGACGTCGGCAACGGCCTTCGCCTGGCGCTCGACCGCGCCCGACGCGTTTACGACCACGGCCTTGCGCGCGCGCCGCCAGACCTGCAGGTCGACCCGGGCGTTGCCGGCGTAGTCAAAGCCACCCGCGCCGTAACGACGCTCGAGCGCCTCGGCCTTGCGGCTGCCGCCGAGGTTGGTGTCGCCGTCGCTGGCGAGCACCTCGTCAAAGATGCCGAGATGGGCGGCGATCGCCTCCGCAATGCTGCGGTCAGCGGCCGTGCACAGCACCAGCTTGCGGCCGTGCGCGCGCTGTACGGTCAGCCAGTCGAGCAGCGGCTGGTTGTACGGCAGCGTGGCCGGGTCGAAGGCCGACAGCGCCGCAAGCTCCTGCTTGACCGCCGCTTTGCCCCGCAACAGCCAGAACGGCAGCTTCAGCAATGCCAGCGGGCTTTCGCGCAGCGCGCGCAATGCAGCTTCATGCAGGGTGTCCGACCGGACCAGCGTGCCGTCAAGGTCGACGGCGAGCGGGATGGAATTCAAAAGCCTGTCCTCATGAGGGAAAAGGCCGGCACAGGTGCCGGCTTGCGCGCGCGTATTGTAATTCAGCAGGCGCCGCAAACGACGAAGCCGCCGCCCCTTGCGGGAACGGCGGCTTGCGTGTGCGACCTGCGGCAGGTCAGCGCTGTACTGCGTCCACCACCGCGAGTGCGGTCATGTTGACGATGCGGCGCACCGTCGCCGACGGCGTCAGGATGTGCACCGGTCGCGCGCAGCCGAGCAGCACCGGGCCGATCGCCACGCCGTGGCCGGCGGCCACTTTCAGCAGGTTGTACGCAATGTTGGCCGCGTCGATGTTCGGCAGCACCAGCAGGTTCGCATCGCCCTTCAGCACCGTGTCGGGCATGGTCGACTTCAGCAGGTGCGCGTCGAGCGCAGTGTCGCCGTGCATTTCGCCGTCGACCTCGAGGTCGGGCGCACGCTCGCGAATGATCGCCAGCGCGGTGCGCATCTTCACCGCCGACTCGCTGTTGCTGGTGCCGAAGTTCGAGTGCGACAGCAGCGCCGCGCGCGGATGCAGGCCAAAGCGACGCATCTCCTCGGCCGCCATGATCGTGATCTCGGCGATCTGCTCGGCCGTCGGGTTCTCGTTCACATGCGTGTCAACCAGCAGCACCTGCCGGTCCTGCAGCACCAGCGCGTTCATCGCTGCATAGGTATTCACGCCGGCGCGCTTGCCCAGCACCATGTCGATGTAGTGCAGGTGCAGGTCGGTGTTGCCGTAGGTGCCGCAGATGAGGCCGTCGGCATCGCCCTTGTAGATCGCCATCGAGCCGATCAGCGTGTGGCGGCGGCGCATTTCCAGCTTGGCCCACTGCTCGGTCACGCCCTTGCGGCGGCCCATCGCGAGGAAGGTCTCCCAGTACGAACGATAGCGTTCGTCGCGCTCGGGGTTGATGATGTCGAAGTCGATCTCGGGGCGAATGCGCAGGCCGTAGCGCTGGATGCGCTGCGCCAGCACCGCCGGGCGGCCGATCAGGATCGGCTTGGCCAGCCCTTCGTCGATCACCACCTGCACCGCGCGCAGCACGCGTTCTTCTTCGCCTTCGGCAAAGACGATGCGCTTCTTCGCTGCCGGCGCCTTCTTCGCGATCGCGAACACCGGCTTCATGAAGCTGCCGCTGTGATAGACGA
>CAYZXP010000116.1:0-9878 GCA_964482415.1 uncultured Bifidobacterium sp.
GGCGGCGCTGCGGCCGCGCCCCATGCGCAGGTTCAGGTAGATGAATGCATAGTCGCCCGCATCGCCTGACGCCGCACCGGCATGCGTGCCGGCCGCACGACCGGCTGCGCCGCCGTCGGAAATCGCATAGTGCGCTGCCGGATACGCAAGCACGCGCGTACCGCCCGGCGGGAAGACCGGCTTGCCGGCGTCGTCGCGGGCAGCCAGCATCGTATCGGCCAGCGCGCGGCACAGCCGCGTCATGTCGGTCTCGCGATCGAGGTTCGGCGTGTAGAGAATGACGAGATGGGGCATGGCGACTCCGGTTCAGAGGCGAGATGCGAGTGCTGCGGTGCCTTGCGCGCGGCTGGCCACCGGCTCGGGCACGAATTCGCCGGACTGCGGCGTCACCGGGAAGACCGCATTCACCTGCCCGGTGCCGGACGCGCCGAAGTAAGGCGTGACGATCTCGGCCGGCGCATCGTAGCCCGACCAGCCGAGCGCGCCGAGCAGCATTGCGGTGTCATGCATGAAGCCTTCGCCGTGGCCCTTGGCGGCGTACTCGGGCAGCATCGCGCAAAAGTCTTTCCATTCGCCACGCTGCCACATCGCCAGCACGCTGTGATCAAGCTGCTCGAGGAAGGGACTCCAGACCTTGAACGCATAGTCGGGCGCAAGACCGTTCTGCGCGAAGCGGTGGCTCAGACTGCCGCTGGCAAGGAAAGCGACTTTGCCGTCGTACGCTTCCTCGACCGCCTTGCGCATCGCCCAGCCAAGCCGCGCGCTGTCGTTCAGGTAGTGCACCGTGCACAGCGCGGATACCGACACCACCTTGAAATGCCGGTCCGGATTCATGTAGCGCAGCGGCACCAGCGTGCCGTACTCGGGATCGAGGGTGGTGTCGTCATGCGCGAGCGTCTCCACGCCGTGCGCATTGCAGGCCTTCGCCAGCAGCCGGCCCAGCTCCGGATTGCCCGGCGCCTCGAACGGCAGATTCTTGATGAAGTGCGGCAGCTCGTTGCTGGTGTAAATGCCCTCGAAATGCGGCGCGCAGTTGATGTGGTAATTCGCGTTCACCAGCCAGTGCGTGTCGAACACGACCAGCGTGTCGACGCCGAGTTCGCGGCAGCGCCGGCTGATTTCCCGGTGCCCGTCGATCGCCTGCTGGCGCGAGCCCTGTCGCGGCCCCGGCAGTTCGCTCAGGTACATCGACGGCACATGCGTGATCTTTGCGGCTAAGGCAAGCTGGCCCATGGTCCCCTGTCTCCTTGTTTTTCTGTAGGCTGCGCGCGGATCACGCGCCCCAGTGCGGAATGTGATGGCCGCCGAGCGACACCGCCACGTTTTTCGGTTCGCAGAATACTTCGTAGCTCCAGGTGCCGCCCTCGCGCCCGGTGCCGCTGGCCTTGGTGCCGCCGAAAGGCTGGCGCAGGTCGCGCACGTTCTGGCTGTTGACGAAGCACATGCCGGCTTCGACCGCCGCCGCTACCCGGTGCGCCTTGCCGATGTTCTCGGTCCACACATAGCTGGACAGGCCGTACGGTATGTCGTTGGCCAGTTCGATCGCGTGCGCCTCGTCGCGGAACGGAATCAGGCAGGCGACCGGTCCGAAGATCTCTTCCTGCGCGATGCGCATGCGGTTGTCGACGTCGGCAAACACCGTCGGCCACACGAAGTTGCCGCGTGCCAGCGACGCCGGCAGTTCGGGCGCATACGCCGGACGGTCGAGCCCGCCGCACAGCAGCGTCGCGCCCTCTTTCGGGCCCAGCTCGATGTAGCTGCGCACCTTCGCCAGATGGCCGGCGGAGATCATCGGGCCGATGATGGTCTTCTCGTCCATCGGGTCGCCGACCACGATGCGCTTCGCGCGCTCGGCAAAGCGCTGCGCGAACTCGGCATAGATGGATTGCTGCACGAGGATGCGGCTGCCGGCGGTGCAGCGCTCGCCATTGTTCGAGAAGATCATGAAGATCGCGGCGTCGAGCGCGCGGTCGAGGTCGGCATCGTCGAAGATCACGAATGGCGACTTGCCGCCGAGCTCCATGCTGAATTTTTTCAGGCCGGCCGACTTGACGATGCGGTTGCCCGTTGCGGTCGAGCCAGTGAAGCTGATCGCGCGGACGTCCGGATGCGCGACCAGCGGCTCGCCCGCGTCCGCGCCGAAGCCATGCACGATGTTCAGCACGCCGGCCGGCACGCCGGCCTCGAGCGCGAGCTCGCCGAGGCGCGCAGCCGTCAGCGGCGACAGCTCGCTCATCTTCAGCACGGCCGTATTGCCGAACGCGAGGCAAGGCGCGACCTTCCAGGTCGCCGTCATGAACGGCACGTTCCACGGGCTGATCAGCGCGCACACGCCGACCGGATGGAACAGCGTGTAGTTCAGGTGCGTCGGCGTCGGATAGGTGTGGCCGTCGACGCGCGTGCACATCTCGGCGAAGTAATGGAAATTGTCGGCCGCGCGCGGCACCAGCTGCTTGCCGGTCTGCGAGATCGACTGGCCGGTGTCGCGCGTCTCGGTCGCGGCCAGTTCGGGCACATGCTGCGTGATCAGCTCGCCGAGACGGCGCAGTATCTTCGCGCGCTCGGTCGCCGGCTTGCCGGCCCAGCCGGGAAACGCGGCCTTGGCTGCGGCGACCGCCGCGTCGATCTCGGCCGCGCCGCCGGCGGCGACTTCGGCCAGCACGTCCTGCGTGGCCGGGTTGACCGTCTCGAAATACGTTTTTCCGGCGACTGCGCGGCCGTCGATCAGGTGGTGGATCTGCAAGCGGAGCTCCTTGAAAGTGTGTTCAGCGGCCGAACATGTCGTCGCCGGCAATCGTGCTGACCAGACGGCCGATGCCGTCGATCTCGGTGACGACCTCGTCGCCGACGTCGACATTCACCACGCCTTCCGGCGTGCCGGTCAGGATCACGTCGCCGGCCTGCAGCGTCATGAAGCTGCTCAGGTACTCGATCAGCTCGGGAATGTCGTTGACCATGTCGCCGGTATGTCCGTGCTGCGTCTGCTGCCCGTTGACCAGCGTGCGCAGCTTCAGGTCGTGCGGGTCCGGCACGTCGGCCGCAGAGACGAACCACGGGCCGAGCACGGTGCCGCCGTCGCGGTTCTTCACACGCATGTTCGGCCGGTACCAGTTCTCCAGATAATCGCGGATCGCGTAATCATTGCAGACCGTGTAGCCGGCGACATGGCGCATCGCATCGGCGCGTCGGACCCGGGTTGCCGGGCGGCCGATCACCACCGCCAGCTCGCATTCGTAATGCATGAACTTCACGCCGGCCGGCCGCCGCATCACGCCGCGATGGCCAACCACGCTGCCCGGCCCCTTCAGGAAGGCCAGCGGCTCGTCCTTCGCGGTAATGGTCAGCTCCTTCGACAGCTCCTTCAGATGGTCGGCGTAATTCAGGCCGAGCGCGATGACGGTGCCGACCTCGAAAGGCGCGAGCCAGACCACATCGCGCTCGCCGACGACGCGGCCGTCAGCCAGCCGCAGGCGGTCATTGTCGACCGGAGTGGCCGTGTGGATCGCGCCTGCATAGGCAACGCGTGCCGTCTTCATTGCGCAGCTCCTTCGGCGACAAGGCCAAGATTCAGCGGCGCGAGGCCGCCAATGGTGATGCAGGCCTGCTGTCCCGCCCTCACCCGTGGCGCGCCGGCCGATATGCCGAGCATCAGGATGTCGCCCGGCGACAGCGTCATGAAATCGGTCACGTCCGCCAGCAGGCGGGCCACGCCGCGGATGCGCTCACCAGTCGTGCTTTGCTGCGCGACTTCGCCGTCGACCATCACGCGGACCACGAGATCATCGGGATCGGCGACGGCCTCGCGCGGCGTCACCGCCGGCGCCAGCACGCAGAAGCCGTCGCGGGCGCGGAAGCGCAACGATGGCCGGTAAAAGCTTTCGTGCGGGATGCAGAGATCGGCCACGCTCAGGTAACCGGCCACATGATTCATGGCGTCGGCTTCGCTGACGCGGCAGGCGGTGCGCCCGATCACGATGCCAAGCGCCGCGCCCAGCTCGAGTTCGGCTTCACCCGCCGGCACGACCACCTGCGCGCCGTCGCCGGCCAGCGTGTTGCGCGGCTTCTGGTACAGCACCGGCGCGACAGGTGCGGTCTTGTAAGGCGCAGCGTTGACCGCGTCACCGAGCCCGGCCAGCGCGGGACGATGGTTCAGCAGCGTGCCGTAGACCACGCCTGACAGGCGCCAGGGCGCGGAGTCGACTTCAACCACGGGAAGCGGATGGATCATGAAAATTCACTCGCATGTGAGTAGATGACTCGCATTCTATTTACTCACATGTGAGCGAGTCAATATAAAATGACGGGGAAATGCCGGTTTGAGTGAAAAATTCGGAAGCCGATTTTGAAGACACCAGGGCCTGGCCTGCGCCGGGGTGACTGTTTGAGGGCTGACAGCCTATAAAACGTCATCCCGGCGCAGGCCGGGATTCAGCGTCGCGTCCCTCGGACTAGCGCCATGGGTTCTGCGACGATGGGTCCCTGCCTGCGCCGGGACGACGGTGCTGGAGCCGACGCCCTTCGAATCGTCATTCCGGCGCAGGCCGGAATCCAGCGTCTTGAAACTTTCAGCACTTGAGCACCTGCTTCAGCAAGACCCAGCACCAGGAGACCACCCCGCCCATGAAGAAGCAAAACGTCCTGAACCGCCGCAACCTGCCGCTGCTGATGCTGCAGGCGCGCGAGGCCGTGTTCTCGCGCTTTCGCCCCATCCTGAACGAAGCCGGGGTCACCGAGCAGCAATGGCGCGTCATGCGCGCGCTGCTTGAGCATGGCTCGCTGGAGCCGCGGCAGATCGGCGAGATCTGCTGCCTGGCCAGCCCGAGCCTGGCCGGGATACTCGCGCGGATGGATGACCTCGGGCTGGTGAGCCGTGAACGGCTGCCGCATGACCAGCGCCGCGTGCTGGTGTCGGTGTCGCCGGCCGGCGTCGCGCTGGCGCGGCAGCTGGCGCCGAAGGTGGAGGCGGCCTACCATGCGCTGCAGGAGGACCTCGGCGCCGACCTGATGGACGAACTCTACGGTATCCTCGACCGCCTGATCGACACGCTCGGCGCCGGCGCCACCGACGGCGAGTAAGCTCAGGCAGCAAGACCGTCAAAGCAGGAAACCGACCGACCGGCGAAAGACCGGCGGCAGGCATTACAGGGATGGAGACCCCTGCCCGATCGACACTCATCTAAAAGGAAAACACTGTGTCAGACCATGCACCGGCCGCGCGCGGCCTCTTCGACGTCAATGAAGCCATCGACCGGCGCTTCTCGCCGCTGCAGAAGCGCATGTACGTGCTGGCCGCGCTGGCGATGATCCTCGACGGCTTCGACGGCCAGCTGATCGGCTTCGCGATACCGGCGATCATGAAGGAGTGGAGCATCTCGCGCGAGGCATTCTCGGGCGCGGTCGCCAGCGGACTGTTCGGCATGGCGCTCGGCAGCCTCGCCGCCGGCTACATCGCCGACCGCATCGGCCGCCGTCTGCTGCTCGCGTTCAGCGTGTTCCTGTTCGGCGGCGCGACCTTCCTGATCGGCTTCGCGCCGGACGTGCCGGCGATCGCCGTGATCCGCTTCTTCGCCGGCCTTGGCATCGGCGCGGCGCTGCCGAGCGCATCGACGATGACGGCCGAATACACGCCGCAGCGGCTGCGCACGCTGGCCATCACCGGAACCATCATTTGCTATCCGCTCGGCGGCATGCTGGCCGGACTGTTTGCCGGACAGGTGCTGCCGACGGCGGGCTGGCGTTCGCTGTTCTGGATCGGCGGCGTGATACCGATGCTGTATGCGGTCTTCCTGGTCTTTACGCTGAAAGAATCGCCGCGCTATCTCGCACGCGTGCAGCAGCGCTGGGAAGAATTGCGCGCGCTGCTGGCGCGCATGGCAGTCGACGTGCCGGCCGGCACCGGCTTCCGCGACGGCCAGCAGGACGCGGCCGGACAGCAGCGCGCCAGCTTCGGCGCGCTGTTCGCGCCGGAACGCCTGCGTGACACCGCCGGCATCTGGGTCTGCTTCTTCGCGACGCTGCTGTCGATTTACAGCGCCTTCAGCTGGCTGCCGACGATGCTGACCGCCGAAGGCCTGTCCCCGAAACTGGCCGGCATGGGGCTGACCGCGTACAACCTCGGCGGCGTGATCGGCGCGCTGGCCTGCGCCGTCGCGATCAACCGCTTCGGCTCGCGCGCGTCGCTGCTGGCATTCTGCTCACTGGCGGCCCTGTCGGCTTTCGTGCTGAAGGGCGTCGACGTCAAGCTGCACACCGACGCCTTCCTGCTCGGCCTCGGCGTGCACGGGCTGTTCATGAATGCGGTCCAGACCACCAGCTACGCGCTGTGCGCGCACCTGTATCCGACCTTCATGCGCGCGACCGGCACCGCGTCGGCGCTGACCTTCGGCCGCTTCGGCGCGATCCTCAGCTCCTTCGTCGGCGCGAGCGTGATCACCGCCGGCGGCGCGCATGCCTACCTGAACCTGCTCGGCGGCGCGATGCTGGTCAGCCTGATCGGGCTGGCGCTGGTAAAGAACCATATCCCGCCGATCGAGGCGAAGGCCGGCAACGCGAATCCCTGAAGCGTTCCGTTCGCCGCAAGCAAGGCGTACAGTCATGCAGGCAGCCACGCTCGTGGCGCTTGCATGACTTGCGGAGGCGATCCGATGCGGCAGCTCGAACTTGGCCGGGCCTTTACCCTGATGGAATCCGGGCCGGTGGTGCTGGTCAGCACGCATGACGGCAGGCAGGACAACCTGATGACCATCTCATGGACGATGGTGGTCGATTTCACGCCGGTATTCGCGATCACCACCGGCGCGTGGAATCACTCGTATGCGGCATTGCGCAAGCGGCGCGAATGCGTGATCGCCATTCCCGGCGCCGACCTGCTCGACAAAGTGGTCGGCATCGGCACCTGCTCCGGCGCCGACACCGACAAATTCTCCCGATTCAAGCTCACGCGCGCGCCGGCCTCGCAGGTGGGCGCACCGCTGGTGCGCGAATGCCTCGCGAACCTCGAATGCAAGGTGATCGACATCGTTCGCAGGCACAACATCGTCATCCTGCAGGCGGTGGCGGCGTGGACCAGCCCGGAACGCAAGGAAACGCGCATGCTGCATGCGGTGGGTGACGGCACCTTCATCGTCGACGGCCGCCGGATCGACCGCAGGCAGATGATGGCGTCGAAGCTGCCGCCGGGCGTCTAGTCAGTCATTGAAGTGATCGAAGACCAGGCTGCGCAGCCACTGGTTTCCCGGCTCCTTGTGGAAGCGTGAATGCCAGAACAGGTTCACGCCGATCTCGGGCAGCTTGAGCGGCAATTTCACGTACCGCAGGCCGAATGGTTGCACGCAGTGCCGCGCAAAGCGCTCCGGCACCGTGGCGATCATGTCGGTGGTCGCAAGGATATGCCCGACCGCGACGAAATGCGGCACGGTCAGCACTGCCTTGCGCCGGATGCCCAGCTTTTCGATCGAGCCGTCGACAGTCGCATGGCCGGTGCCGGCCGCCTCCACCACCACATGCTCGGCCGCTTCGAACTGCGCGCGCGTCAGCGGTGATTTCTTGTCCAGCGCATGCCCGTGCCGAAACAGGCAGACATGCTCCTGCACGAACAGGCGGCGCTGGAAGAATCCGGACTTCAGGTGCGGCAGCCAGCCGACCGCCAGGTCGATGCGGCCTGCCTCCATGTCTTCGGCGAGCGTGGCGCCGGTGGTGCGTATCGTCGCCAGCGACACGCCGGGTGCGATCCCGGCCAGCGTCTTCATCAGCTTCGGCAGGAAATATATCTCGCCGATGTCATTCATGCCGACGATGAACTTGCGCCGGCTGTCGGCCGGATCAAAGCGCACTTGCTGGTTCAGCGTCTCCTGTATCGCCGCCAGCGCGTAGCCGATCGGCTCGGCCAGCTGCATCGCATAGGCGGTCGGCTCCATGCCGCGGGACGTGCGCAGGAATAGCTCGTCGCCGAGCTGCTGGCGCAGCCGGTTCAGCGCGTTGCTGACGGTCGGCTGGGTCAGCCCGAGCTTGACGGCCACGGCCGACACGCGCCGCTCCTGCAGCAGCTGCCGGAAGATCACCAGCAAATTGAGGTCGATGTCTTTCAGGTCCATGGTCGCAATATTCAGAAAATGAATTCAGACAATTTCCGAGATTCTATATATTAATTTTGGTGGGCTTCCTATACTCGCCTGCATTCCGGAACAGGAAGCCAGGAGACCATGGAACTCGTTGTCCACCCGCTCGACCGCGTGCTGAACGTGCAAGCCGGCGCCAACCTGCTCGACACGCTGCGCGCGAATGACGTGCCCATTTCCTACAGCTGCATGGCAGGCCGCTGCGGCACCTGCCGCTGCAAGGTGGTCAGCGGCAGCCTGCTCGACACCGGGCGCGAAGCGAAGATCACCAATCCGTCCGAGGGCGGCTATGTGCTCGCCTGCACCAGCGTGCTGACCGAAAGCTGCGCGATCGAAATCCCGGAGCCGGACGAGATCGTCACGCACCCGGCACGCATCATCAAGGCGACCGTCACGGCGATCGACGACGTCACGCACGACATCCGTCGCATCCGCCTGCGCCCGGCCAGGCCGCTGTCGTATTCGCCGGGTCAGTACGCCACGCTGCAGTTCACGCCGGACCATGTCCGCCCTTACTCAATGGCCGGCCTGTGCACCGACGAAGCGCTGGAATTCCATGTGCGGCGGGTGCCGGAAGGACGCGTCAGCAACTACGTTTTCGAACAACTGCAGCCCGGCGATGCGGTGCGCGTCAGCGGCCCGCTCGGCACCGCTTACCTGCGCGCCCGGCATGACGGGCCGATGCTGTGCGTGGCCGGCGGCACCGGCCTTGCGCCCATCCTGTCCATCGTGCGCGGCGCGATCGCCGCCGGCATGGACAACCCGATCCGCCTGTATTTCGGCGTGCGCTCGCCCGCGGATATCTACGGACTCGAGCAGATCGACGCGCTGCGCGCGGCGCTGCCTTCGCTGCAGGTCGACGTGGTCGTCACCACCGACGGCAATGCTTCCGGCCGCCGAGTCGGCCTCGTGACCGAAGCCATCGCCGCGGACATGGACGACTTTCGCGGCTGGCGCGCCTACGTCTGCGGCGCGCCGCCGATGGTGGAAGCGGCGGCGGCGCTGCTGAAGCAGCGCGGCATCGATGAACGGCAGTTGCATGCGGACGCGTTTTACGCGAGCGGCAGCTGACGGCACGCGCAAACCGACATCTTTCCGACAAGGAGAACCACATGGGAGACACCCCGGAAGTATTCAACCAGCCACAGGTCTGGTCGGCGGAAGGCTCGAGCCGGATTCCGTTCTGGGCATACACGGACGAAGGCCTGTACAAGAAGGAACTCGACCGGCTGTTCTACAAAGACCACTGGTGCTACATCGGACTCGAGGCCGAAGTGCCGAACCCGGGCGACTTCAAGCGCACCGTGATCGGCGAGCGATCGGTCGTGATGACGCGCGACATGGACGGTGCCATCAACGTCGTCGAGAACGTCTGCGCGCATCGCGGCATGCAATTCTGTCGCGAGCGCCATGGCAACAAGAAGGAACTGGTCTGCCCCTACCATCAGTGGAATTACTCGCTGAAAGGCGATCTGCAAGGCGTGCCGTTCCGGCGCGGCGTGAAACAGGACGGCAAGGTCAACGGCGGCATGCCGAAGGAATTCAAGACCGAGGACCACGGCCTGACCAAGCTGAAGGTCGCTACCCGCGGCGGCGTGGTGTTCGCGTCGTTCGACCATGACGTCGAACCGTTCGAGGACTACCTCGGCCCCACCATCCTGTCCTACTTCGATCGCCTGTTCAATGGGCGCAAGCTGACCATCCTTGGCTACAACCGCCAGCGTATTCCGGGCAACTGGAAGCTGATGCAGGAGAACATCA
>CAYZXP010000117.1:0-9770 GCA_964482415.1 uncultured Bifidobacterium sp.
CCATTGCGTCACCCCGAGCAGAACCGCGCCGACCGCACACCCGGCCGCCAGCGACGCGACATAGCCGAAGCCTTGCCTCAGCATCATGCCCAGCACGATAAACAGCGGCAGCGTCGGCAGAACGTACCAGAAGGTCTCGATGGACAGGCGTGCAATCTGCTGCGGATCGCGCTGCTCGATCCATACCCAGGTAAACGTCAGCAGCGACACGACCGGCAACGCCAGCAGCAGTGCCGCCAGTCCGGTGCTGCGCCGGGCCAGTTCGCTTGCACCGGTGATCACCAGCGCCGAGATCAGGATTTTCAGCAGGTAGAGCATCTCTTTCTCCTTATTGTTGTTGTGCGTTGCCTCTTCGGGGCGTCCACCCGGAACGGCAATCCTTCCTTGCCTGATGTCCGCAGAGCCTGGCGGGCGCGTTACCTGTGCGCGGCAAGCTCGCGTGGCTCGCTCATCAGCCGGAGACGGAAAGGCTGCGCCGGGCGACTTTCGTCCACCTCGACCAGCACCGCATCCGGGTGGCGTTCGCCGGGAACGACCACGCGCAGCAGGTTCGGTACGGGCTTGCCGAGCGCGTCCTGCAGCGGATGGTCAATCCGATGACGGTGGCTGTCACCCTGTAACAGCAGCACCGGCTTGCCCCAGCGGACCGTCTCCTCGGCCAGCGCCTGCAGCCAGCGGGAGAAGCCGGAGTCCGGCCCCGGCGGGATGAGGAAAGTGTCGGCCTGCATCGCCAGCACGACTGCGACATCGTTGCGCGCCTTTGCCGCCGCAAAGGTTTCGTGCAGCCACGCGAGATTGGCTTCCTCGCGCGCGGCGAATTCCGATACCGACGGCAGGTCCGGCTGCCAGTTATTGTTCGAGCCCACCAGGTGGAGCGTCGCGAAAGTGAGCTTCTCGCGGAACCAGCGCAGGTTCTCGACATGGCGTGCGTGGCGCGGATCGGCACGCTGCGATTGCAGCGCGATCTTTTCCTTGCCATGGCTTTCGGCCGTCGCGAAAAACAGGCCGCGGATGCGCTCGAGCCGTTCGAGCGGGTCATACGACCCGGCAAGGTACCGGTGACAGTCGGTCCATTCATTGTCACCGGGCGTATAGACCAGCGGTTTCTCGAAATTGTTGAACAGCGCGCGCACGCGCAGGTAAACGTCATCACTGCAGCGGCTGGTGCCGGTCTTGATGTCGCCAAGGTGCAGCGTGAATACAATCGGCTGGCGGTTCAGCCGTGAGGCCAGCGCGGACAGCTCTTCCGGCGGGCCGTAGGGCACGTCGCCGATGACGGCGAACGTAAAAGGGGCGGCATGCAGCGCCGGCGCGGCCAGCAGGCTGGCGGTCAGCAGGAAAATCAGGCGAAGCATCGAAGATCCTCGTGAGGCAATCTGCTGATTTTACTGAGGAATGCCGGGCCCGCAGCGATAGCGGCGCCTGTCCCGGCTCACTCGTTTGCGGCGCCGTCCTGCGGCACCACGCGCGAGCGCATGCTGGCGGCCGCCAGCAGCGCGATGATTCTCACATCCCGGTTGGCACGTGCAATGCCCGGCAGCGAGAGGCCGCCGTGGCTGAATTGATGATCGGCGCCATGGGCTAGCAAGACTTCGACGGCATCGGCGCGCCGCGCCTCGACCGCGCACAGCAGCACCGAATAGCCGCGGCCATCGACTTCGTTCGGGTCGGCCCCTAATCCGATCAGGTGCTCCAGCATTTTTTTCGCACGCGGCACGTCCGCCGGCTCGATTTCCTGTGAGGCCGCCAGTATCAGCGCCGTGTCGCCGTTGGCATCGCGGGCCGACAGCTGCGCACCTTTCAGCGCCAGCTGCGTGACGGCCGCGCACGCATGATCGAGCGCCGCGTAATGCAGGGGCAGCATGCCCGCGCGGCAGCGCAGGTCGCGCAATTCGGGGTGGCGCCGCAGCAAAGTGTTCAGCGCGGGTCCGTCGTCGCGTGCGAGCCGTGTGTGGAAAATGTCTGCCACGGTCTCGTCGGCCGAAGGCACCAGCGCCTCTTCCTGCGGCGCCGTCATGCGTGCGGCAAGCGCGAGTCGGTCAAGGTCGTCCGCGCACGCCTCAAGGCTGTCGGCAAAACTGCCGCTGCGACGAAATTCGTCCGGTTGCTTTGGTGCATGCCAGGTCACCGGGCCGCTGAGCTCACCGCCGAGCAGGGTCATGCAATCGCCGCGGCACATGCCCGCCAGCAGAAACAACCTGAGCGGGTCCGGCGCTTGCAGCCTTTCCTTGCAATACTGCAAGTAACGCAGCGTGGTTCGAAGCGAACTGGCAAATTGCTCTGCGCAGATATCCTTCTTGCCCGCATACAGAACGAAGTACGCTGAACGCCATAACGGCGAACCAGGCACGACGTCGCGCCGCACCGTGCCGCCATGGCAGGACATCAGGTGCAGCACCGGCAGGTTGCTTGCCGCCGCCGGGCGCTTCATTTTTTGCAGTGCCCATGCCAGCAGGTCCACGGTCGGCATCGCCGCGCGCCCGTCGATGCCGGCATCAACGACATGGTGCTTCCCTTCGTGAAGGCCATGCATGTCGAGCATCAGTTGTCCGTCGACCTCCAGCCGACGGATCGCACTGGCCAGCTGCGTACGTGCCGACGTGCGCGATTGCTCGTGCTCGATCACTTCGCTGCTGAGGCCGGAATCCGTAATGAGATTCTTGATCCATTGTGCACTTGCCGCATCAATGTCCGGGCCGCGATAGTAGATCAGGTGATTCGGCGTCGCAGCCGGAAGCGGCTGGAAATTCAGCGGTTGGGTGTCGCGCACCCGCTGTTGACGTGTGTGGCCGGTCGAATCCATGGGGGTACTCCGCCGAGGCCAGGAAGTTTCCTGACAGATTGTCTGATCATCGTATGTCGTGGTCGATAACCGACAGTTCCAGCGAGTTCCACCGCAGAAAAAAAACGGCCGCCCGTGGGCGACCGTAAACGGAGATGCAGGTATTTCAGAATGGAATGCCTTGCTCGACATTACGCGGAACCAGGCGCTTGTCCGGTACCGGGTCTTCATGCAACGCCAGCGGCACCTTGTGCTCCGACGGGCGATGCAGCATGCGCAGTTCATCGCCGACGATTTCGGTCGTGTGGCGTTCGATGCCGTCCTTGCCGGTCCATTTGCGGGTCTGCAAATGGCCTTCGATATAGACCAGCGTGCCTTTCTTCAGGTGCTGCCCGGCGATTTCCGCGAGCCGCTTGTACAGCACCACGCGGTGCCATTCAGTTGCTTCGCGCCGTGCGCCCGTTGACTTGTTCTTCCAGGCCTCGCTGGTCGCGACCGACAGGTGCGCGACCGGTTCACCGCTGTTCATTGTGCGCAGGTCGGGATCCTGGCCGAGGTGGCCGATCAGCAATGCCTTGTTCAGGGTTCCAGTCATGATGCAATCCTTGGTTCTGAGTCAGGGGGATGTCGTGGCCGCACCCGCAGGTGCGGCATGAAGGGATCATGCATGCACGCCTTGTTCGCTCTCCTGCCCGGCCTCAAGCGCGGCCTTGCGCGCGTCCTTCGCGTGCGTGAATTCATCGAGTGCAGCGAGATCCTGCAGCGCGGTCGCGGCGCGGTAGGCTGTGGCAAAGGCCTTGTACAACTCGTCCAGCCCCGCAGCCTGCGCGATGCCTTGCCGCAGATGGGCGCGCTGCGCATCAGGCAAGCCGGTGCGCACCGGTTCCTGCGCACCACTGTCCAGCCACGCCAGCAGTTCGCGACCGGTGCTGTCATCCGGCCGCAGGATCATGCCGTCGAACAGGCGCGTGCGATCCTTGCCGACATGCGCGAGATGCTGGCTGTCGAGCTCCATGAACACCGTAAACTCGTACTCGATACCGTCCCGCATCACTGGCGCGAGGCCGATCTTGCGCACGATCTGACGGCCGGTGCGCTCATCCTTCTCCTGCACGTATTCCGTCTTCGCGCGCATCGTCGCGATCACATGGCAAGGGCTCTGCAGGATCGCCTCGACCAGCGCATTGTGCTCGGGCGTCACCTGCCGCCACGCCTGCCAGCTGTTGCCGGAGCGGTCCGCAATCTTGCCGTGCCGGTCGAGCGAACCGCCTTCGCCGCTCCATGCATGCGACAGGCTGTCGATGATGATGGTCTGCACGCCGGCGCCTTCGAGCGCATGGATCGCGTCAATGTAGCGCCCCGGCGTGAACGGAGGCTCCAGTCGCAGCACGTCATAGCCTTCCGGCAGCAGGTCGGCGTACAGGTCGCCGCTGCCGTGCTCGGTGTCGATCATGCCAATCGGCCCGCCGAGCCCGTGCGCAATCAGCAGCGCCGAATAGGTCTTGCCGCTGCCGGCCGGACCCGACATGCCCAGCCGCAGCTTCGCGCGGCACTTGGTCGCGCGATGGATCTCAAAAGGTTTCATCAAGGCTCCTTCCATTGGCCAATGATTGTTTTCAAATGCTTCGCGCACGCCGACCTCAGCCTGCCAGCGCAGGCCGCCATCGTCGGCGAACTGATCTCCAGGGGCGGTTTCCACGGCAGCCGTCTTTCCCTCACAAGGCCGAGAATGATTTGACAGCCGATGAAGGCAAACGCTCAGTCGCCGTGATGATTTTTTTGCCAGCGTTGTCGAAGGAAGGGCGCGCGTTGGAAAGAGGAAAGCGGCGGAATTCATCCGGAATTCGTTTCCGCGGAAGTGCCGTCCCGGCATGCGCCGGGACGATGTCTGATGAAACGCCAGAGACGGAGTGTGTCAGCGCATGGCGGGCCGGGATGCGGAGCCTGCGCTCACCCGCCCGGCCCGGGCAGGCAGTCAGCCGGCAACCCGCCGCGCAATGAAGCCTCCCAGCCCGAAGACCGTACCCACGATCGGCGAACCCGAGCTGCCGCGCAGCGAGAATGCGCCGGCCATCTCCGGCGGCGCGCCATTGCTGACCGGGCCATAGAAGCGCGCGCCGAGGTGGCCGCTGGCATCGCCGTGCGTGACCGGACCGCCCAGCCTGTTGGTGCCCGTCGCCACCGGCACCGTGTTGCTGCTCTCGGCGATCAGTTGCGGACTCGGGTTCTGGTCTTCGTCGATGCGCAGGTTGAACAGACGCACACGCGCGGTATGGGCGGCGAAGTCCACGCTGATCTCGACATCGGCGGCAATCGGGTAGGGCTCGATCGCGCCGTTCGGGCTGTACCAGCCGTGCGCCAGCCCGGCGTAGCGCACCGTGCCGCCGTTCGGCAGGCTCGCCGCCGGCGTCGGCTCGCCGTAGGCGATCACGCCGCGCCGTGACTTGTTGTGTTCGTCGTCGCCGCCCCATTCGGAAATGGACACGGTGTCCTGCGTGATCCAACCGCCCAGCAGCGCATAGCGGTAGTTCCAGTTCCACAGGTTGCGGTAGCCCTTGAAGCCCGCATACGGAATATTGTCGGGCGCCTGTGTCGCGCCGTCCTCATGCAGCCGCCCCGCGTCCGTCTGGTCCGGCGTGGTGCCGCCACTGCGCCAGTCGCCGCGCCGCAGGCGCAGTCCGCTCCTGGCCGCTGCGATGCACGCGGCATCGGCGTCCGTGCAATGCTCGGTCGACAGGTCGCGGGCAAAGTACAGGTTGTTCGCATAATTCGCCTGCGTGCCGCCGCCGCTGGCAGGCTGGTTGTTCCAGAACGCCGTCTCGCTGGCAGCCGGCAGCGCCACCAGCGTCGCCAGCCCGGAACTCGCCTGCACCCGGCCGCGCGGCAGGCCGAATGTCTCGATAATGGGCGGACGCTCATGCGTGCCGTCCCATGACAGCCCGAGGCCGGACAGCAGCAGGTTTGCGGCCGTCACAGCGCCGCCCGCCTCGCGGGCCACGCGCAGGCTGGCCAGGCCCTTGTCGATCGGCGCGAGGCCGTACGCGACCTGCGCCTCGCCGCCGCGCTGGCCGGGCGTGGCCAGCAGGTCATTGGTTGATGCGCCGGTCGCCTGCACGCCGTTGGCGGTCAGCTTCAGCGCGCCGATGCGGCCGGTCTCGGCATCGCCGCTGCAGGCCGAGACGCCGGCGGCACAATTGCCGCCGCTGCCGCCGCTGCTGCTGCCGAGATACCGGTCGCCGCCGTCGCCGCTGCCGCCGCAGGCGGCAATCATGCACGCCAGCAGCGTGATGATGGCGCTGCGTCCTGTCGAAATCTTCATTGCTGCTCCCTGTCAGTGCGTTGGATGAAAGTTGCGCCGGATTGCACCGGCTCGCAGCAGAACTTAGGGCAGGGCGGGTTGCGCTCATTGAGCGCTCACAAGCGAGCGGGGAAGGGGGCCGCGCGGCGGCAGCAAAGCTTGGCGGCGCACAAGCGCGCACGCGCACATGAGGCGCGCCGGTGACCTCAGGCGGGTACGGCGGCGCTCAGCATCGCCTCGCGCGCGCGTTGCCATTCCCTGAGCTGTTGCGCGCGCATCGGTGCGCCGATCAGGTAGCCCTGGCCAAGGCCGCAGCCGCGGTCGCGCAGCAGGGTCATCGCCGCGGGCGTCTCGATGCCTTCGGCCACCACTTCAACGCCGAGCTTCTGCCCGAGCGTCAGCACGGCCTCGGCGATCGCCAGCGAACGCGCATCGCTGTCGATGTGCGTGACGAACGCGCGATCGACCTTCAGCTTGTCGATCGGCAGTTGCGCGAGCTGGCTCAGGCTGGAGTAGCCGGTGCCGAAATCGTCCAGCGCGATCCGCAGGCCCATCGCCTTCAGCCACCGCAGCGTGTTGGTCGATTCTTCAGCGCGGCTCATCACCGTGCTCTCGGTGACTTCCAGTTCGAGCATGCCCGGATCGATCGTGCTGTGATGCATCGCGGCCATCAGCCGGTCGCGGAATTCGGCCGAGCGGAACTGCACCGGCGACACGTTTACCGCGATCCGGACAGCCGGCATGCCATCGCCGATCCATTCGTCGTGCTGGCGACAGGCTTCGCGTATCACCCACTCGCCGATCTGGTGGATCAGCCCGCTGGCCTCGGCGGCAGCGATGAAATCACCCGGCATCAGCTCGCCGCCGTCGGCCTGGCGCCAGCGGATCAGCGCCTCGACCGCGGTCAGGCGGCCGCTGCGCATGTCGACGATGGGCTGGTAGGCCAGGTCGAAATCGTCCTCATGCAGGCTGCGCCGCAGCCGCTGCTCAAGTTCAAAGACGCGCGCCGTGTTGCGCCGTATTTCGTCGGAAAAATACTGGTAGTTGTTGCGGCCATTGGTTTTGGCGTGATACATCGCCTCGTCCGCCTGGCGGATCAGCGTGTCGATACCGGTGCCGTCACCCGGATAGATGCTGATGCCGATGCTCGGCGATGTATGCAGCTCGAGCGTCTCGATCCGGTAGGGTTCGGACAGCAGTTGCAGCAGGTGCGACGCAATGCCGTCGAGGTGGGACTCCGACGTCAGGTCCGTCAGCACCGCGACGAATTCGTCGCCGCCGAGCCGGCCGACCAGGTCGCTGCTGCGGACTGAGCCTTGCAGCCGGCGCGCGACTTCCTGCAGCATCAGGTCACCGACGCGGTGCCCGTAGGTATCGTTGATCGGCTTGAAGCGGTCGAGGTCGAAGAACATCACGGCCAGCATGCGCGTATGCCGGTGCGACGCGCTGATCATTTGCGTGCCCAGCTCGTAGACCAGTGCGCGGTTCGGCAGCCCGGTCAGCGGATCATGCTGCGCGGCGTGGCGGATTTTTTCCTCGGCGCGCTTGAGTTCGGTGATGTCCATCGCAAAGCCGCCGACGCCGAACGGCTCCTCGGTATCGAGGTAGCGCAGCGGGAACTTGACCAGCCGGTAGGTGTGCGGCTCACCGTCCGGATGCCGGATGTCTACCTCCAGTTCGTCGGTCTCGCCGCTGCCGAGCACCTTGCGGTTCGAGCGTGCCACGACCTCGGTCAGGTGCGGCGGGAAGATTTCGGCCATCGGGTGGTTGATGATCTCGGCTTCCGGCTTGCCGAGCACGGCGACGAAACTGCGGTTCACCAGGTGGATGCGGCCATCCAGGTCCTGCATCGACACCAGCACCGGCGTGTGGTCGACCAGGCTGCGCAATTCCGAGCGTTCGCGCAGCAGCGCGGCTTCCATCGTCTTGCGCTGCGTGACGTCGGACACGAAAGACACGCCCAGCCGCCCGTCGGGCGTGTCGGTGACCGTGATCAGCGCTTCGATCGGAAACAGCGTGCCGTCCTTGCGCCTTCCCTCGAGCTTCAGCCCGTGCATCATCGGGCGCTCCTTCGGCGCCGCGAAGAAGGTCGCGCGATGCCGCGCATGGGCCGCGCGTTGCGGCGCATCCACCAGCGCCTCGATCGACAGGCCGAGCAATTCGCCGGGCGCATAGCCGAACATCTGGTGCGCCGCTCCGTTCGCGATCCGTATCGTGCCGTTTGTCTCGATGCCGAAAATGCCTTGCGACGAGGATTCGAGCATTGCCTGCGTGGTCCGCTCGTTCAGCTCCGACGAGTGCCGGATCTCGTCCAGCTTGGCCATCAGCTCACCCTTGCGCCGGCGCACCCGCAGATGGACTTCGCCGGCGATGCCGAACATCAGCGCGTCAGCGATGAAAATCCAGACCAGCGCAAGATCGGCTGGCTTGGCGACCCGGAAGCTGAATGCCGGTTCAACGAAAAAGAACACCGCGACCGTGACGCAAACCACGCAGGTAAACAGTGCCAGCCGGAACCCGCCATACAGCGCCGCTACCGCAGTCGCGAAGAAATAGACGGCGACCGGGCCGACCAGCTGCATGACCGGCAGCAGCGCAAACCGCAAGCCGGTCAGCCCGCCGATCAGGGCCAGCATCAGCAGGTAAGGCTTGAACCGGGTCAGTCTTTCCATCCAGGGATGGAGTCGGTACGGCAGGCAAAGTTCAGCGCCGGCGCCAAGGCACATGCGTTTTCGTCCGGCATCACCGGCGGGCGTGCCCCCGCTATAATCGCTCTCTACGCCCAATTCACGCGCGCTTGCCGCGCGACCGCACTTATCCAGCCCATGCTATCCCGACACAAAGAACAGATCGCCGCCCTTTTTGCCGACGCCGTCGCCCCGCTGCTGGCCGGTTCCGACCTGGCCGCCCCGGCCGTCACGCTGGAGCGGCCGCGCGATCCGTCGCACGGCGACCTGGCAACCAATATCGCGATGCAGCTCGCCCGGCCGCTGAAAAAGAACCCGCGCGAACTGGCGCAGGCACTGGCCGAGGCCGTGCTGGCCAACCCGGCGCGGCAGGGCCTGCTGGACGCCGTTGAGATCGCCGGCCCCGGTTTCATCAACCTGCGCGTCGCGCTGGCGGCCAAGCAGGACGTCGTGCGCCGCGTTTTTGCCGATGCGCAGTGCTACGGCCGCAGCAATGCCGGCGCCGGCAGCAAGGTGCTGGTCGAATTCGTGTCGGCCAACCCGACCGGTCCGCTGCACGTCGGCCACGGCCGCCAGGGCGCGCTCGGCGACGCCATCTGCGCGCTGCTCGAGGCGCAGGGCCATGAAGTGTTGCGCGAGTTCTATTACAACGACGCCGGCGTGCAGATCGGCACGCTGGCCGCGTCGGTGCAGGCGCGCGCGCAGGGCCGCAAGCCCGGCGACGCCGACTGGCCCGAATCCGCATACAACGGCGACTACATCGCCGACATCGCCGCAGATTTCCTGGCGAAAAAGACCGTCTCTGCTGCCGACGGCGAGCCGGTCACGGCCAGCGGCGACATCAACGACATCGAGTCGATCCGCCGTTTCGCGGTCGCCTACCTGCGTCACGAGCAGGACCTCGACCTGCAGGCATTCGGCGTGCGCTTCGACAACTACTACCTCGAGTCCTCGCTGTACACCGACGGCAAGGTCGAGGCCGCCGTCGATGCGCTGAACAAGG
>CAYZXP010000118.1:0-9704 GCA_964482415.1 uncultured Bifidobacterium sp.
CGGCGACCTTCAGGAAGTCCGCCTTCGGCGTGCCGCAGACGCGTTCCACCATCTCCGGCGTGTAGCGGCTGTAGTGCGCCTTCATCAGGTTGAACACGCAGTGCGGGTCCTGCAGCGTCGGATCGGTCTTCACATAGCCGTCGGCGCCGCGCTCATAGGACCAGCTGCTGCGGTCGTACTTGCGCTTCTCGGCGTCATAGCCCGAGTACAGGCCGTCGACCAGGTGGAAGTCCTTGTTGACGATGAAGCTCGCGTCCGTGTACGACTTGACGTACTCGGCCTGGAACTTGTTGTTGCTGATCAGGTAGTTGATCAGCGCGCCAAGGAAAGCGATGTCCGAACCCGGCCGCAGGGCCGTGTAGAAATCGGAAACCGATGCCGTGCGCGTGTAGCGCGGATCGACAACGATCAGCTTCGCCTTGTTGTGTGCTTTTGCTTCGACAACCCATTTGAATCCGCACGGGTGCGCCTCGGCCGGGTTTCCACCCATGACCAGGATCAGGTCGGCATTCTTGATGTCGACCCAGTGATTCGTCATCGCGCCACGGCCAAACGTCGGGGCAAGACCTGCCACCGTCGGTGCGTGTCAGACGCGTGCTTGATTGTCGACTGCGATCATGCCCAGAGACCGTACGATCTTCTGGGTCAGGTAACCGGTTTCGGTCGATCCTGCGGATGCGCACAGCATGCCGGTGGACAGCCAGCGGTTCACCGTCTGGCCGTCGGCGTTCTTCGCAACGAAGTTCGCGTCACGGTCGGCCTTCATCAGCTGCGCGATCTCGTCGATGGCCTGGTGCCATTCGATCGGCTCCCATTTGTCGGAGCCGGGGCGGCGCACTTCCGGGCGCTTCAGGCGCGACGGGCTGCGCAGCATGTCGAGGATGCCGGCGCCTTTCGGGCACAACGTGCCGCGGTTGACCGGATGGTCGGGATCGCCTTCGATATGGAAGACCTCGGCCTTCACGTTCTTGGACTTGTCGCCGGTGGCGTACATCAGGAGGCCGCAGCCGACCGAGCAATACGCACAGGTGTTGCGGACTTCCGTCGCGCGGTCGAGCTTGTAGGCTCGCATTTCGGCATGCGCGACCGAAGGCGCCAGGCCCAGCACGGCGAGGGACGATGTTCCTATCCCGGCCGCGGTGATCCTGAAGAACTGCCGTCGATTCATGGGGGCGTTCATCAAAAACTCCAGGGAAATTTCAATCGAATTGGCGGTGCAGGACGCTAGCCCCGGACGCCGGCGACTGGTGTGCCGGCGGCCCGGGCTAGCGGGCACCACGGGCGAATGTCAACGCACCGGATACTTTATTTTCCGAAGGGAGACTTCGCGCGGACGCAAGTTTATCATGCACGATGGTGCAAATTGTTTTTGCGCTTGATCGAAATGGCTGTGGAAATATGCGGCTTATGGCCGATTTGCTACAGAAATAATAGGTTATTTGCAGCCTATTTGCGTGCACCGGCCCGTTCCCGCTGACACCGGCGCGCGCAGGAAGCAGAGTGCGTCAGTAACCGAAACGCACGGCCGGACCGGTTTCGAGGTAGCTGCCTTCGGTCGGATGGCTTGCGGTTCGCACCATCTGGCGGGCAAGCAGCTGCGGATGGACGGCGGCCTCTTCGGTGCTCAGCACCGGGGTGACGCAGCAATCGGCCGGTTCGAAAAGCGCAGTCCATTCGTCGCGGCTGCGGGTGGCGAAAATGGCATCAAGTTCGGCGCGCACCGCCAGCGCATCGGCACCGCCGATGACCTGGCCGAGCGACCAGTGGCGGGTCTTCAGGTCAGGTCGGCCGAGCACGTCGCAGCAGCTTTCCCAGAACTTCAGCTCGAGCGCGCCGACGGCCATGTAGCGGCCGTCGCTGCAGCGATAGACGCCGTAGCAGGGCACGCCGCCGGTCAGGAAGTCGCGCGCGGGCGGGGCGCTGTGCCCGTAATGGTTCAGCGCCAGCAGCGGCATCAGGTTGTGCGCAAAGACTGCGTCGGTCATCGAGACATCGACGAAGCGACCGGAGCCGCCCATTTTCACGGCCAGCAGCGCGGCCAGAATGCCTTGCACGGCCGCCTGGGCGCCGCCGAGCAGGTCACCTACCTGCAGGTTCGGCAGCGCCGGCCGGCCGCTGTCGTCGGTGGTTTGCGCCAGCATGCCCGCATAGCCGACGTAATTGATGTCGTGGCCGGCTGCCAGCGCCATCGGGCCGGTCTGGCCGTAACCCGTGATCGCGCACATCACCAGCTTCGGGTTGCGTGTCTTCAGCGTCTCCCAGCCAAGCCCCAGCCGCGCCATCACGCCCGGGCGGAAGCTTTCGACCACGGCGTCGGCCGTCTCGACCAGCGCGAGGAATTCCCCGCGGTCGTGTGCATCCTTCAGGTCGAGCCGTCGGAATTGCTTGCCGCGGTTGACCGCGATGAACAGCTGCGACAGTTCGTTCTTCACGTGGCTCATCGTGCGCGCATAGTCGCCGGCGCCTTTGTCTTCGATCTTGATCACGGTCGCGCCCATATCGGCCAGGTGCAGCGTAGCCATCGGGCCGGGCAGCAGGCGGGTGAGATCGAGGATGGTGATGCCGGCCAGCGGCTGGCCGGCATCGTGCGGGGAAGGGAGTGATGTGGTCGTCGTCATGCCACGATTATGCGGCATTCAACGGCAGGCTCAGGCGCGTGCCGGCTAGATGCGCGCCTCCTTGTTTGGCGGCGCACCATCCGGCTCGCCGCTGGCCGGACGTTTGCCCGGCCGGGCGTCGGTTGCCCGGGCCGCTGGTGCGGCTGCTGCGACCGGGGCCGCGGCTGGCGCCGGTGCAGCCACCGGTGCGGCGCCGGCCATGTTGGCTGCCCATTGCACGAAGGCTTGCCGGTCCTGCGGCAGCATGACGGTGACAGAGTCCTCATCGTCGAGCGCCGTGCCGGCTTGCGTCGCCATCGCGCGCGTCAGCAGCGCCTGCAGCTCGGCAGGGGTACGCCATTGGCGCGAATTGCGCGCCGTGCGCAGCGCGTGCTGCCAGGCGTCGGCAAGCGCGTTGCAGGCCAGCTGGGGCAGGCCGAGGGCGATCTGCAAACTGCGGGCGAACGCGCCCGCATCAATCGGCTGCAGGTGATTGCGGTTTTCGAAGCGGCGCAGCCAGCGGACCGGGTCAGCGCAGAACTGCGTCAGCGGCGCCGGTTGCAAGGCGATCGCTGACCCGAGGATGGTTGCGCATTGGTCCGGCAAGGTCTGGTCGTCGGTATCCAGATTCTGCAGTGCCTTGCGCATCAGGCTGGTGGCGAGCGTGGCGACGAATTGGTTGGTGTCCGGCAGCGAGTCCGGGGCGACATGCCATTCCTGCGCGCGGCGCGCAGACCCGATCCAGCTTTTGCTCACGAGGCGGTTGAGCTCATCCGGCATCCCGTAGTCTTCGGCCAGCCGCTTTTTCATGAATTTGTACAGGTCCTCGTCCGGCGGGCAGGACGCGTCGCATTCGAGGAAAAAATCGAAGGTCAGCACATGCGGCAGTTTGTCCATGGCTTGCGCGACGAACGCAGCCGAGCCGGCGTGCAGCGCCTGCCGCTGCGCATGGCGGCTCTGGGCGGTCTGCTGCTTCCAGCGCTGGTCCGGCGGAGCATCATTCGCCAGCTGCGTGTCCGGCGCGTGCAGCGCCGGAAGGCACTGCGTCAACTCCCAGGCGGCCTGAAGGCAGGACTGCAGATTCGGGGAGGTTGATCTGTCGATGCGCAACGGCAGGAGACTGGGGAGCGCGTCCCTGAGCAGCGAAGGAAACAGGCCGGCAGAGGCCATCTGCGCAGGATCCGAACTGCATTGGATGATCTGCTCGAGCAACGTACCGAATTTCACATGATCGCCGGCAGGAATCGGCTCGCACACCGAGGCAGCCATCAGGTCGATTTTCTCGTCCTTGCCTTCGTCATGATCCATCTGCACCGCGATGTCCCAGAGCGTTTCACTGTCGGCATTGTTCGGCTCGATCCTTGCGCCGCAGCCGAGCAGCAGCGCCACATCAGTGGCGTCGCCGCAGTCGATCGCGATACCGATCGGTGATTCGGCCGATCCGTCATCCTCGCTGTAGTCATGCAGCGGCGCGAGCAAGCGCAGGCATTCGATCATTCCGTGAAAATGCAGAACTGACGACAGCGCCGGGCGGCCGGTCTCATCGACATTCACCGGCACTTCGGCGCCCTCGCGCAACAGCAGGGCAATCGTTGAGGTGTGTCCGCGGCGAGCCGCAAGAATCACCGGCCCGCATCCGCCTTCATCCAGATGGGCGCCGGCATCGGCCAGCGCCTTGACGATCTCGTCGTCGCCCCTGGCGGCCGCAATCATCAGCGGGGTGACTTTGCAGCCTTCGAGTTCATGCTCGCGTCCGAATAGCGATTCCAGCTCCGCAGGCGTCATGTCGGTCGTGGACTTGTCAACTTTTGCGCCCGACTTCAGCAGCAGATGGACGATGGCGACCGAGCCGGAGATGGTGGCGCAGTGCAGTGCGGTCTTGCCGCTGTGATCGCCCTCACGGATGCCGTAGCCGGCATCAACGATCAGCGCTTCTGCCATCGCCGCATGACCTTCGGTGCAAGCCTCCATGAGGAGGTCGATGCCGTTCTCGGGTACGGCCGGCAGTTCCGCGCCACGCGCCATCAGTACGGCGATCGCCCACGGGCGGTTGGCGCGAGTCGCCATCACCAGCACGTGTTCGTCGTAGCCCTGGGCCTGATTGAATTGCGCGCCTGCTTGCAATGCGCGGTCGACGAGGCGGCCGAGTTCGTTTTCGCTTCCGTGTTCGATCGCGTCCCGTAGCATCCGCCAGGCTTCAGCCGGACGGGGGCCTTCAGGGGCGGGATAGGCAACGTGGCGGGGTGGCGCGGCGTATTGAGGTTGCATGGCAGGGAGCTCCCAGGGTGAAAATCCCCGACTGAGTAGCCCGCCTGCAGGCGCTGTTCCGCCGACCTTACTCCCTTTGCAGTTGTTCGAGATCGTCCTGCAACTGCAGCCACTCGGCTTCGATTTGCTCGAGCATCTGCCTGCCTTTGGCCTGCTGTTCCAGCAGCATCTTCAGTTCGTCTTTGCGTGCCGGTTCATAGATCGCACTGTCGGCGAGTGTCTGCTCGACTGACGACTGCTTCTGCTGGAGCTCGGCCATCTGTGTCTCGATGACTTGGAGTCGCTTCTCCATGGGCTTGCGCAGTGCGGACAGCCGCTGCCGCTCCTGTGCCTCCAGCCGCTTCTGTTCCTTGCGGTCGGCCGGCGAGACGGGCGCTGCACCGTCGAGCGTGTCTGCCGATGCTGCGGCATTCGCTGCGTCCGCCTTGGCCTTGAACAGCCAGTCGCGGTAGTCGTCGAGATCGCCGTCGAAGGGCTTCAGCCGGCCATCGGCAACGATCACGAATTCATCGGTGGTCGCGCGCAGCAGGTGCCGGTCGTGCGACACCAGCATCAGCGTGCCGTCGAACTGTGCGAGCGCTTCGGTCAGCGCCTCGCGCGTCTCGAGGTCGAGATGGTTGGTCGGTTCGTCGAGCAGCAGCAGGTTGGGGCGCTGCCAGACGATCAGCGCCAGTGCAAGCCGCGCCTTTTCGCCGCCGGAGAAGGGGGCGATCGGGCTCTTCACCATCTCGCCGGGGAAGTTGAAGCTGCCGAGGAAATCGCGCAGCTCCTGTTCGCGCACGTCGGGCGCAATGCGCGCCAGATGCATCAGCGGCGAGTCGTCAGGACGCAGCATTTCGAGCTGGTGCTGTGCGAAGTAGCCGATCACGAGCCCCTTTCCAAGGCGGGCGACGCCGTGCAGCGGCGCGATGTCGCCGGCGATGGTCTTGATCAGCGTCGACTTGCCGGCGCCGTTCACGCCAAGCAGGCCGATGCGCTGACCCGACTGCAGCGCGAAGTCGATGCCTCGCACGATCACTTTCTCCTGGCCGTCATCGCTGCGATAGCCGGCATCGACCTTGTCCAGTACCAGCAACGGATTCGGCGCGCGCTCGGGCTCGCGGAATTCGAACGAGAACTCGGCGGCCGCGCGCAGCGGTGCGAGCTCTTCCATTCGTGCCAGCGCCTTCACGCGGCTTTGCGCTTGCTTGGCCTTGGTCGCCTTGGCCTTGAAGCGGTCGATGAACGATTGCAGGTGGGCGCGCTTGCGCTGCTGCCTTTCGACCATCGCCTGCGCGAGCACCAGCTGGGCGGCGCGCTGCCGTTCGAACGCGCTGTAATTGCCGGAGTAGCGCTTGAGCTTGCGATCGTCGATATGCACGATCACGTTGGTCACGCCGTCGAGGAAGTCGCGGTCGTGCGAGATCACCACCAGCGTGCCCGGATAGCGCTTGAGCCAGTCTTCCAGCCAGAGGATGGCGTCGAGGTCGAGGTGGTTGGTCGGTTCGTCGAGCAGCAGCAGTTCGGACGGACACATCAGCGCCTGCGCGAGGTTCAGTCGCATGCGCCAGCCGCCGGAGAAGCTGGCGACCGGACGGGTCATCTGCTCTTCGGAGAAGCCGAGGCCGGCCAGCAGCTGCTCGGCGCGCGAGCGAACCGTGTAGGCGTCGGCGTCGGCCAGCTGCGCGTGCAGTTCGCCGATCCGGTGACCGTCGGCATGCGCACCTTGTGCTTCGAGCGTGGCCAGCTCCTGCTCGAGCGCGCGCAGGTTCGCATCGCCGTCGATCGCATAATCGACGGCCGGACGATCGAGCGCCGGCGTCTCTTGGGCGACATGCGCGACGCGCCACTGCTTCGGAAAATCGATGCTGCCGGCGTCCGGATGCAACTCGTCGCGCAGCATCGCGAACAGCGTCGACTTGCCGGCGCCGTTTGCGCCGATCAGGCCGACTTTTTCGCCGGGGTTGATGGTGAGGTCGGCCTGCTCGAACAGCGGCTTCGTGCCGCGCATCAGACTGAGTTGTTGGAGGCGGATCATGGATGTGGGAAAAGCATAGTCGCTATGTCCCGGCCTGCGCCGGGGTGAGGAGTTTCGCAACGCAGGCGTTGCGTCTGCCGAAGCGCCCTGGGGTGCAACCCGGGGCGTGGGGCCGTCGCTCCTCGTTTCGTTGATTAAAGCTGACCGGCAGTCAGAAGGAACACCGCCTCATCCCCCGCGCTGGTGGAGAGCCAGGTCAGCTCAAGGTCGGCAAACGCTGCCTCGGCATACGCATACTCATTGCCGATCTCGACGACCAGCACGCCGTTCGGGTTAAGCCGTTCCTTCGCGCCGGCAACGATGCGGCGCACGAGGTCCATGCCGTCTTCGCCGCCGGCCAGCGCCATCTGCGGTTCGTTCCGGTATTCGGCGGGCAGCTTTGCCATTGACGCGCTGTTCACATACGGCGGGTTGGTGACGATCAGGTCGTACGTCTTTTTCGGCAGGCTGTCGTACAGGTCGGAGCGGATCAGCGAGATCCTGTCCTGCAGTTCGTAGTCGGCGACGTTTTTCTTCGCGACTTCCAGCGCATCGGCCGACAGATCGACCGCATCGACTTGCGCATTCGGGAAGGCGTCGGCCAGCATGATCGCCAGGCAACCGGAGCCGGTGCAGAGTTCGAGCACGCTGGTGACTTCATCCGGATCGAGCACCCACGGCTGGAACTGTTCAGGTATCAGCTCGGCAATGAACGAGCGCGGGACGATCACGCGCTCGTCCACGTAAAAACGGTAGTCGCCGAGCAGCGCTTCATTGGTCAGGTAGGCAACCGGCACGCGGTCTTTCGCGCGGCGTTCGATCAGACCGAGAAGGGTGGTAATTTCTTGTTCGGTCAGACGCGCATCAAGGAAGGGGTCGAGCCGGTCCAGCGGCAGGTGCAGCGTGTGCAGCAACAGATAGGCGGCTTCGTCGAACGCGTTGTCGCTGCCGTGGCCGAAAAACAGTTTTTCGGCATTGAAACGGGTGACGGCGTGGCGCAGTACGTCGCGCAGGGTCTGGAAGGGAGCGGGCATTGCGGCGGCCCCGGCAAAGCCGGGGCAGTTCTGTTCAAAGCCGCAAGGATACCGGATTGGCGGGGCGAAGCAGGCAAATCATCGGGCAGGCCGTGCCGCGCGGAGCGGCCCACCGGAAAACGGTCGCGATCAGCCGTTCCTGCCGGTCACGCCGGACCCGCTGGCGGCAATCAGCGTCCGCAGCGCCTGCCTGCCGGCATCAGTCTTTGCCGTGCTGGCAAGGTTCTCGTCGATCTGGATGCGCCAGCCTGCCAATCGCGCCGCGAGGCCCGCCGGATCAAGGTCGGCCAGCAGACGCAATATCGTCTCGCCCTGGAAGTCGATGTGGCGCTGCAAGTCCAGCCCGGCCTGCATCATCGTGTCGAACCCGCGCAGGCTGCCGGCTTGCAGGACTTGTTCGACCATCGCGGTCAGGATGGCCGACTGATCGCCCAAGGCGAGCTGGCGCAATTTTTCGCTGTAGTACGTGCTGCGATCGGCGGCAAATTCCCAGGCGGCGGTATTGCCGCTCTCCGCGGCGTAAATCATCATCTCCTGCATGTGGGCATCCTCCGGCGGACCGTTGAGCATGGCCATCACCGCATTCATCCTCTGGTCGGCATAAGCCGCAGCGTTGGCGAAGACCCTGGATTTTCCGGCATCTTGCAGTCGCGGCCAGAGGAGCCGCGCCAGTGCCATGTAGGTGTCGGCACGCATGTCTTTCTGCCGCAGCAGGATCTGGTGATAGGCGACCTCATGCAGGTGCTGGCCAAGATTCGGGCACTGTTCTGCCAACAGGCGGATGTCGGCCTCGTTGCGGCAAAGCAGGAAGGTGCGCAGCACGCGCCTCAGCGCGGCGTCGATGCCCGAGCCGTGCCATCGCTTCTGTACGGTTTGGATGACAGCGATGAAGTTGTCCACCGTGCCATGCCTGGCCGCGACTTCCAGCGGACTCTTTTGCGACGGCGTCCTGACGAAGGGATCGAGATTGAGGTCGGCCGCTTCGCCCTTGCGTATGGCACGGCACAGCAGGCTCGTCTGTGTGTTGTCCTCGTAACTGGCGAGGGCGATGCGCAGTGTCGGGAATTGGTTGGCCAGCGCCAGCACCTCGGCCTCGCCATGACGTTTCACCCAGTCGGCCAGACTCAGCGGGTCTTCGCTGATCGGATAGGCTTGGGCATCCGAAAATGCAGACATGGCGTGCTCAAGCATCAGGCTGAATACCTCGTGCGATCCCGCTTTCAGCGCGAGCCGGTAGGCGGAGGGCGCCGGTGAATCACCGGCATGCGGGTAACAGCAGCGCACGTCAGCATCCGCTTCGGCGTCCAGCAGCATCCGCAGTTGCTGCACGTCGCCACGTTCAACGGCGATGGAGAGCGGCGTGCGGCCGTTGGCGTCCGGGTTGTCGAGCACCTGTGGCGCGAATTCTTCGGCCAGACTGATGACCTGTCTGAGGAATTCGGTAGGGGCCGGTTTCAGCAGGCACAGCGTCAGCAGGTTGGTGCCGAGCAGGCAGCCGCTGCCTTCAATCTGTGTGCTGCCAGCCCGATCGATGGCCATGTCGACGATGGCCTTGCGCTGCAGGTCCGGATGGGTGCTGGCCAGCGAAGCCGCCCAGCTCGATGAATGCGCGCCCTGGGTCTTGAACTCGGGCGGTCTTTGCGTGGCCGGCGGCAGCCAGCAGGGGCTGAGCGCTTCCATGCAGAGCAGGTCGGTCGCCGCCTCCCAGTCTTCATTGACGACGGCTGCATGCACAGCCGGCAGCCCGGTTTGCAGCAGATACTTGTTCTGATCGCCGCGCTCGTTCCAGTCAAGTTCGAGCTTCGCGGC
>CAYZXP010000119.1:0-9585 GCA_964482415.1 uncultured Bifidobacterium sp.
GCAAGGTGGTGATCCCGGTCGAGGCCGGCCGCAACATTGCGGTGCTGCTGGAAGCCGCGGTACGCAACAACATCCTGCAGATGCGCGGCATCGACACGCTCGCCAATTTCATGGAGCGGCAGCAGCGCGCAATGGACGGCGAGTGAGCCGCAGCGCCTGACGCCCCCGTCCGGACTTTCCGCCGGGTCTTTCCTGCGGGGCTTTCCGCTATCATGCGCGCATGCGCATCATTCTTCTCACCGGCATCTCCGGCTCCGGCAAATCGGTCGGACTGAACGCACTCGAGGACGCCGGCTATTTTTGCGTCGACAACCTGCCCCCGTCGCTGCTGCGCTCGCTCGTTGAAACGCGCGTCGCCGAAGGCGAGGACAAGCTGGCCGTCGCCGTCGATGCGCGCAGTGCGGCATCGCTGGCCGACTTGCCCGACGCGATCGGCTGGATGAAGTCCGAAGGGCACGCGGTCGACGTCGTCTTCCTGACCGCCAAAACCGAATCGCTGATCAACCGCTTCTCCGAAACGCGCCGCAGCCATCCGCTGTCGCACCGGATCACGCTGGATGCGCCGCAGGAGCAGACGCCGACCCTGGTCGAATGCATCCGCCGCGAACGCGACATGCTGGCCGAGATCGAAGGCCTCGGCCACCTGATCGACACGTCCGGGCTGTCGGCCAACCAGCTGCGCGCCTGGATGCGCGAACTGGTGCAGAAAGGGCACAGCGCACAGCTGTCGCTGCTGTTCGAGTCGTTCGCGTTCAAATACGGCGTGCCGCTCGATGCCGACCTGGTGTTCGACGTGCGCGTCGTGCCGAATCCGTTTTACGACAAGCAGCTGCGCCCGCTGACCGGCAAGGACCAGCCTGTCGTCGATTTCCTCAATGGCCAGCCGGAAGCGCTGACGCTGCTGTCGGACATCCGCGGCTTCGTCGACAAATGGCTGCCCGCGTTCGAGCGCGACAACCGCAGCTACCTGACGGTGGCCATCGGCTGCACCGGTGGACAGCATCGCTCGGTGTTCATGGTCGAGCAGCTGGCGCGCGATTTCCGCGACCGCGCACGCGTGCTGGTGCGCCATCGCGAACTGGATTGAGGCGCCGCATGGACACCCTTTCGACCGGCCCGACGGCAGGCGCTGATCGCTGGCTGCCGCTGTTCCCGCTGAAGACCGTGCTGTTCCCGGGCGGTGTGTTGCCGCTGCGGGTCTTCGAGACGCGCTATGTGGACATGGTTCGCGAGCGGATGAGGGCCGGCGCGCCGTTTGGCGTGGTCGCGATCCGCTCGGGCAGCGAGGTCGGACAGGCTGCCGAGCCGTATCAGGTAGGCACGCTGGCGCACATCGCCGAATGGGACATGCCGGAATTCGGCGTGCTGCTGCTGAGTACGCGCGGCGGCGAGCGCTTCCGCATCGTCGAGACGCGCACGTTGCCCAGCCAGCTGATCGAAGCGCGTACCGAAGCGATTGCCGACGATGCCGGCGACGCAGCCGCCGGCGCAACGCTGCCACTGTGCGCGAACGTGCTGCGCGTGCTGATCGACGACCTCGAACAGCGCGTGCAGGAGGAGGACGCCGACAGCTTCATCCATCCGTTTCCCGAACCGCACCGGCTAGATGACGCCGGCTGGGTTGCCAACCGCTGGAGCGAGATGCTGCCGATCGCGCTGGAAGACAAACAGGCGCTGCTGGAAATGACAGACGCGACGGCACGGTTGCAGCGAGTCGAACAGTACCTGCGCGAGAACGGCGTGCTCTGAACGGGCTGCGCCCCGGATCTTCATCCCTCCAGCCGCGCCCACTCCACCAGCTTCCTGACCGGCGACGGCAAACCTGCATCGACAGCCGCTTCGAGCGGCAGCCAGGCGTACGCACGCTGTGCCGCGACTGCATGGCGCAGCGCCAGCCGCACGCGCAGGGGCGTCACGCGCAGCCGGTAATGCGTGAATGCGTGGACAAATTCCGGCAGCGCTTCGACCGAGGCCAGCTCGCCGAACGGCGCCAGCGCGCCGTCCAGCGCCGCCACGGCATCGTCACACTGATACGCGCCGCCCAACCGGTCCAGCTCCGGCAAGGACAGCAATCCGCCCCAGATGCCGGAGGGTGGCCGCTGCTCGAGCAAGACTTCGCCCTCATGCAGCACGAGCAGCATGACGGTCGATTTTTCCGGCACCGCTTTCTTCGGCTTGCGCTCCGGCAGTTCGGCAGTGCGGCCGCTCGCGTGCGCCACGCAACGGGGATGCATCGGGCAGTCGCCGCAACGCGGGCGGCTGCGCGTGCAGAGCGTCGCGCCGAGATCCATCAGGCCCTGCGTGTACGCCTCGATGTCCTGCTCCGGCAGAAGGGCTTCCGCGCGAAGCCACAGCTGACGCTCGACGGCGGCCTGCCCCGGGAAGCCCTCGATGCCGAACACACGACAGAACACGCGCTTGACGTTCCCGTCGAGGATGGCCGCACGCGCGCCATAGGCAAATGCCGCGATCGCCGCGGCAGTCGACTGACCGATGCCGGGCAGGGCAGCCAACTGCCCGACGTCGGCGGGGAATTGTCCGCCATGCCGCTCGACCACCGCCTGCGCGCAGCGGTGCAAGTTGCGCGCGCGGGTGTAATAGCCGAGTCCGGCCCACAGGGCCATCACCTCTTCGACCGGCGCGGCGGCGAGCGCCGCGACGTCGGGAAAGCGCTGCAGGAAGCGCTGGTAATACGGGATGACGGTGGCGACCTGCGTTTGCTGCAGCATGATCTCGGACAACCAGATGCGATAGGCGTCGCGCGTCTGCTGCCACGGCAGCCGGTGGCGGCCGTGGCGCTTTTGCCAGGCGATCAGTGATTCGGAAAAGCCGCGGTCGGCCGGCGCACAGGCGCTGTCGGTGATTCGTTTCATCGTCGGTCAGCGCTGGCAGCGCGCGCAGTAGAAGGTGGAGCGCTGGCCCTGCACGATGCGGCGCACCGGCTGGCCGCATTGCCGGCAGGGTTCGCCTTCGCGGTCATAGACGAAATAGCTCTGCTGGAAATAGCCGGACGCGCCGTCGACGCCGATGAAGTCGCGCAGGCTGCTGCCGCCCTGCTCGATCGCCGCGGCCAGCACCCGCTGTATCGCCCGCGCCAGCCGTGCGTATCGTTCACGCGAAATGCGGCCGGCCGCCGTGGCCGGATGGATGCCGGATTCGAACAGGCTCTCGCACGCATAGATGTTGCCGACGCCGACGACAATGTCGCCGGACAGCAGCACCTGCTTGATCGCAGCGCTGCGGCCGCGCGTGCCGCGAACCAGCCGCTCGGCCAGGTCCGCGCAACCGATCGGCTCGACGCCGAGACCACGCAGCAGCAGGTGCTGCTCGACGTCACCGTCGGCGTGCGGATGCCAGAGCACCGCGCCGAAGCGACGCGGATCGGTGAAGCGTACCAGCTGTGCGCCCAGTTCGATGTCGACATGATCGTGCTTCTGCGCCGGCACCCCGACAGGGATCACGCGCAGGTGGCCGGACATGCCGAGGTGGATGATCAGGGTGCCGTGGTCGAAGCGCAGCAGCAGGTATTTGCCGCGGCGCGCCGTGGAACGGACCACCTGCCCGGACAGCAGCCCGGGCAATCCGTCCGGAAAAGGCCAGCGCAGCCCGCTGCGGCGCAAGACAACGCCGGTGACGGTGCGGCCCTCGACATGGGGCGCGATGCCGCGCCGGGTGACTTCGACTTCTGGGAGTTCAGGCATGCGGAAGATCCGTGACAGGACAAGGTGATGCGGGTCGGCGGGCGTTCGCGGCTTTCGGCGTAAAATCCCTTGTCACCTGCACATCCGAGTTGGCGCGGCGCTGTCGGTCTCGCCCTATCGCACGGGAATTCAATTGAAAAAACTGTCGATCATTCTAACCCTGTCCGCGCTGCTTACGTCGGCCGCCGCAGCGCAGGCCGCACCCGCGACGCCGGGCAAGACAGCGCGCCAGGAGACGCCGCCGAACGTCGCGCTGACGCCAGAGGTGATGTACAAGTACCTCGCGTCCGAACTGGCCTTCCAGCGCGGCGAAGCGTTTTCGGCGTATGCGACCATGCTTGCGCTGGCGCGCAGCACGCGCGATGCCCGGCTGGCGCGCCGCGCGACCGAATTCGCCGCAGCCGGCTCGCTGAGCGCCGAGGCGCTGAAGGCCGCACGCGTCTGGCGCGAACTGGCGCCGCATTCGGAAGAGGCCTCGCAGGCGCTGGTCAGCCTGCTGGTCGCGAATGGCCGCATCGACGAGGCCAAACAAATGCTGGCGCAGCAACTGGCGGCGAGCACGCCGGAAGGGCTGCCGGCGACGATCGTGTCGGTGCAGCGGCAGCTCGCACGCATGACGGACCGCAAACGCGGAACGGCGCTGCTGCGCGAACTGCTGGAGCCCTACCGCGACTCGCTCGAAGCGCTGCTGACGCTGGCACAGACCGCGATGGTGAGCGGCGAGCGCGCTGTGGCGCTGACCGAGGCGCGCGCGGCGCTGGCGCGCCATCCGTCGTCCGAGGTGGCCGCGCTCACGCTGGCGCAGGTGATCGAGGACAAGGCGGAATCGGCCAACGTGCTGGGCGATTTCCTCAAGGCGAACCCGAAGGCGCGCGACGTGCGGCTGGCCTACTCGCGCATGCTGTTCGAACAGAACCGGGTGGCGGACGCCCGCGCGCAATTCGAGATATTGCTGCAGCAGTATCCGAACGACCAGACCACGCTGTATGCGCTCGGCCTGCTGTCGGTGCAGTCGGGCGACCTGCCATCGAGCGAAAAATACCTGTCGGCCTATATTGCGACGCTGGGCGGCCAGCCCGACCGCGAGCGCGACGCCAGCCAGGCGCTGCTGATCCTCGCGCAGATTGCAGAGGATCGCAATGACATCAGCGGCGCAATGAAGTGGCTGGAAATGGTCGACCCGGCGAATCAGGCCAACTATCTCGCGGCGACGGTCAAGCGCGCGCAACTGCTGGCCAGGAGCGGCCGGCTCGACGAGGCGCGCGAGGTCCTGCACAACACCGACGTGGAAGGCGACGACGAGCGTGCGCGGCTGATTGTCAACGAGGCGCAGCTGCTGCGTGACGCTAGCCGGCTCGATGACGCGCTGAAGCTCGTGGCCGACGCGCTGAAGGTGCAGAAGGACAATGTCGACCTGCTGTACGAGCATGCGATGCTGGCCGAGAAGGCCAACCAGCTCGACCTGATGGAACGCGAGCTGCGCCGGATCATCCAGATCGCGCCCGACAACCAGCATGCGTACAACGCGCTCGGCTATTCGCTGGCCGACCGCAACCTGCGGCTGCAGGAGGCATACGACCTGATCCGCAAGGCGAACGAACTCGCGCCCGAGGATCCGTTCATCATGGACAGCCTCGGCTGGGTGGAATTCCGCCTCGGCCGCTATGAGCAGGCGGAAAAGACGCTGCGCCGCGCGTTCGGCATCAAGGCCGACCCGGAGATCGCTGCCCACCTCGGCGAAGTGCTGTGGGTGCTCGGCCGCGAGGACGAGGCGCGCCAGCTGTGGCGCGACGCGAACGCAAAAGACCCGAAGAATTCGACGCTGAAAGGCACGTTGCAGCGCCTGCAGGTGAAGCTCTGAACGGCGTGATGCGACGGCGGGTCCTGTGGTCCATGGCCTTTGCGGTGGCGGCGCTGGCCGGCTGCACGTCGGTCGCGCCGCTGCCGGGCGGGACACGCAGCTACCTCGATGAGCTGACGCTGGCCGGGCGCCTGTCGGTGCGCTACCCGGTGCAGGACAAGACGCAATCGGTGCAGGGCAAGTTCCTGTGGAGCCAGCGCCGCGACGGCACCGATATCGACATCTATTCGCCGCTGGGCCAGACGCTGGCGCGCATCCGCATCGTACCGGGCCGGGCGACGCTGGAGCAGTCGGGCGGCGTGCGCCGCGAGGCGACCAGCGCCGAGCAGCTGACCGAGGACGCGCTGGGCTGGCCGCTGCCGGTCGACGGCATGCGCTACTGGCTGCAGGGCTTCGTGCGCGAGGCCGGCGGCCGGCTGCTGGCGGCAACGCCGGAAGGCCCGGAGCGCCTCGAGAGCGAAGGCTGGCGACTCAGCTACCCAAGCTGGCAGGCGAGCGGTCAGGTCGCCGTGCCAAAGCGCATCGACGCCCAGCTCGGCGAGATCGCGCTGCGCTTCGTGATCGACGACTGGCGCGAGGGTCGCTGAGCGATGCCGGACTTCCTGCATCACTGCGCCGCGCCGGCCAAGCTGAACCTGTTCCTGCATGTGACCGGCCGCCGCGCCGATGGCTACCATCTGCTGCAGTCGGTGTTCCAGCTGATCGACCTGTGTGACGAACTGGACTTCGACCTGCGCGACGACGGCCGCATCGTCCGCACCACCGACATCGCCGATGTGCCGGCCGACGCCGACCTGACGGTGCGCGCGGCACGACTGCTGCAAGCGGCCGCAGCCGAGCGCGGCATCCGGGTGCCGGGCGCCGACATTGCCATTCACAAGCGCTTGCCGATGGGCGGCGGCATCGGCGGCGGCTCCTCGGATGCGGCGACCACGCTGATCGTGCTGAATCACCTGTGGCAGGCCGGCTTCAGCCGGGCCGAACTGATGCGGCTGGGCCTGCAGCTGGGCGCGGATGTACCCTTCTTCCTGCTGGGGGAAAATGCGTTCGTCGAGGGAATCGGCGAACAATTGACGCCGGTTTCTACCCCGCCGACGTGGTTCGTGCTGGTGCATCCGGGCGTCGCCGTACCGACGCCAATAATTTTTCGTTCACCGGAATTGACACGCGACACCAAAGTGGTCAGAATAGCGGACTTTTCCAGACGCCTCCCGGCGTACGGTAAAAACGACTTGCAAGCAGTAGCCGCCCGAGCATTCCCCCCGGTCGCAGACGCCCTCAAGTGGCTGTCGGATCACGGCGATGCACGGATGACCGGCTCCGGCGCCTGTGTGTTTGCCGCCTTTGCATCGGAAAGCGATGCGGACGCGGTGCTCCGGCAAGTGCCAGTACAATGGCGCAGCTGGAAAACGCAGGCACTGGCGGCACACCCGCTGGCTTCGCTGCTGCCGTCGTGAAACGAATTCGTCTGGCCGATCGGCCGGACAACAGGTTGTGTAGGGGAATCGCCAAGTTGGTTAAGGCACCGGATTTTGATTCCGGCATTCCAAGGTTCGAATCCTTGTTCCCCTGCCATCAGTTTTGGCCGTCGCCCGTTCGGGGGCGGCCGAGATACAAAAAAAGCAAATCGCATCCTTTCTGCCACGTGTGCCAGGCCCCGAGCCGGTGCAAATGGCAATGACAAAAAGCCGGCGCAGGACGCAAGTCCTCCAGCCGGCTTTTCAAACTTTGAGAGAAGGCTTTCGGATCCCATGGTCCACGAGAACCTGATGGTCTTTACCGGGAACGCCAACCCGGACCTCGCTGCCGGCGTCGCCAGCCAACTGGGCCTCGCGCTGGGCAAAGCCCAGGTGTCGAAGTTCTCCGACGGCGAAATCATGGTCGAGATCAACGAGAACGTCCGCGGCAAGGACATTTTCGTGCTGCAGTCCACCTGCGCGCCGACCAATGACAACCTGATGGAAATCATGCTGATGGTCGATGCGCTCAAGCGTGCGTCGGCCGGCCGCATCACCGCCGTGCTGCCGTATTACGGCTATGCACGCCAGGATCGCCGCCCGCGCTCGGCGCGCGTCGCGATCTCGGCCAAGGTGGTGGCCAACATGCTGCAAGACGTCGGCGTCGAGCGCGTGCTGATCATGGATCTGCACGCAGACCAGATCCAGGGCTTCTTCGACATCCCGGTCGACAACATCTACGCGTCGCCGGTGCTCCTCGAAGACCTGGTGAAGAAGAATTACGAAGACCTGCTGGTCGTGTCGCCGGACGTCGGCGGCGTGGTGCGCGCACGCGCGCTGGCGAAGAAGCTGGGCTGCGACCTCGCGATCATCGACAAGCGCCGGCCGAAGGCCAACGTGTCGGAAGTGATGCACATCATCGGCGAAGTTGAAGGCCGCAACTGCGTGATCATGGACGACATGGTCGACACCGCCGGCACGCTGACCAAGGCAGCCGAGGTGCTGAAGGATCGCGGCGCGAAGAAAGTCGTCGCCTACTGCACGCATCCGGTGCTGTCGGGCCCGGCGATCGAGCGCATCCAGAAGTCGCCGCTCGATGAACTGGTCGTCACCAACACGATCCCGCTGAGCGAGGCAGCGCAGGCCTGCGGCAAGATTCGCCAGCTCAGCTGCGCGCCGCTGCTGGCCGAGACCATCCGCCGCATCAGCCGCGGTGATTCGGTGATGTCGCTGTTCGCCGAAGACGAGGCAGCAGGTTAAGCATTCGGGGCGGCGCGCAAGCGGCGCCCCTTTTCCATGCCCCCTGGTCGCGGGGGGCATCAACCTTCGGGCGCAAGCCCAAAACAGGAGTAGTCATGGAAGTTATTGCATTCCCACGTACCGAGCAGGGGTCCGGAGCGAGCCGCCGCCTGCGCCGTGCGGGCCAGACGCCGGGCATCATCTACGGCGGCACCGAGGCACCGGTCGCGATTTCGCTCGACCACAACGCGCTGTACCACGCGCTGAAGAAGGAAGCGTTCCACTCGTCGATCCTCGACATGAAAGTCGACGGCAAGGCTGAAAAAGTCGTCCTGCGCGACTTCCAGGTGCACGCGTACAAGCAGCTGGTGATGCACGTTGACTTCCAGCGCATCGATCCGAACGCCAAGCTGCACGTGAAAGTGCCGCTGCACTTCATCAACGCCGACATCGCTCCGGTCGTGAAGCTGTCCGGCGGCGTCATCAGCCACGTGCTGAACGAACTGGACGTCAGCTGCCTGCCGAAAGACCTGCCGGAGTTCATCGAAGTCGACCTGTCGAACATGACCGAAGGCGCGTCCTTCCACGTGTCCGACCTGAAGCTGCCGGCCGGCGTCGTCGCTGTGCATGCGAAGGAAAACCCGACCATCGCCACCGCGGTCATCCCGCGCGGCGCGAAGGCGGACGCAGCGACTGAAGAAGCGAAGTAATCTCGCTTTGCAGCGCCGAAAGGCCCGCCCTTGCGGCGGGCTTTTTTGCGCCCGCGTGTTCCGCGATAATCCGCCTTTTTGACCGACCTACCCATGCCCAGCGCACCCATCCGCCTGATCGTCGGCCTCGGCAATCCCGGCGCCGAGTATGAACTGACCCGCCACAATGCCGGCTTCTGGCTGGTCGACCAGCTTGCGCGCGGCGACTTGCGCAAGGAAGCGCGTTTCCAGGCACTTGCCGCGAAAATCCGTATCGCGGGCAACGAAGTCTGGCTGCTCGAACCGCAAACCTACATGAACCGCTCTGGCCAGTCAGTCGGCGCGATTGCACGCTTTTACAAGATCGCACCGGACGAGGTACTGGTCGTGCATGACGAGCTCGACCTGCCGCCCGGCGCAGCCAAACTGAAAAAGGGCGGCTCTTCCGGCGGGCATAACGGCCTCAAGGACATTACCGCAGCCCTCGGCACGCAGGATTACTGGCGGCTGCGGATCGGCATCGGCCATCCGCGCGAACTGAAACTGCAGCAGCCGGTGGTGGATTTCGTCCTGCACCGGCCGCGCGCCGACGAGCAGCGGCTGATTGATGAGGCCATCGACAAGTCGCTCGACGTGAT
>CAYZXP010000120.1:0-9555 GCA_964482415.1 uncultured Bifidobacterium sp.
GGCGGTACCTGTGGACCCGGTGGTGCCAGTCGTGGTACCGGTGGTGGTACCGGTGGTGGTACCGGTGCCGGTCGTCGTACCCTCGCCGCCCGTCGTCGTCACCGTGCCTGTCGTGCCGGTGCCGCCGCTGGCTGTTTCTCCGCCGGTGCCCGATGCGCCGGCAGATGCGCCGGTCACATCAGCGCCGGTCGGGGTAGCAGTCGTTCCGGCCGTACCAGTCGTACCAGTTGTACCGGTCGTACCAGTCGTACCAGTCGTACCAGTCGTTCCGGCTGTCCCGGTTGGCGTACCCGATGCCGTCCCCGGCGTGGTTGCCTGGGTCCCGGTCGCGCCGGTGCTGGTCGTCGTGGTCGATGTGCTGACCGCGCTGCCGCTTTGCGGCAGGCTGGCGGTGATCTGGCCGCGAATCTCACCATCAGGGAACGCTGCCGTGTGCACGTTGAAGTAGTAATTGCCCGCCTGCAGCTGCGTGAGCTGTTCCGGCGTCAGCGTGACGCTGGTGGTCCAGACGCCGCTTCCCTGGCTGGTTTCAGTCAGCGGAAATACGACCGGGCCCGACACGCCGCGCGGCGCCACATGGATGTGCGCTTCCGTGCCTGCGATGTCGGTTGTCACGATCGACGCACGCATCGCCCGCGTGGTCGCATTGACCACGACCACGCCCGTGCCGGCACCTGTGCTGTTCACCGGCGGTGTTTCCTGCGAGCCGCTGAGCGTTGCCGAGAATACGTTCTGCGGCACCGTACTGTTGACCGAATTCACCTGGCTGATCGACGAGGCGTTCGGACTGATCGGACTGTCGTTGCTGCCGCAGCCGGCGATCGCGAACATCGACAGCGTCGCGATCCACCATGGGGCGAAACGTCGTGAATGAAGGAATTTCATGGGTCATCCTCTGGTTCATTGATACTCCCTGTCATGGAAGCGCGCCGCACTCGGGTACGGTCTGTGTGTCGCCATGTCAGGCACCGATTGGCGAGAAGGATGACAAAGCAGCGACCATGCCTGCCCGCACGCGGCAGGCGGCCGCAGGCGCGTCGCGAAAGTCCAGCGTAAGAACTACCGGATGGGTGGAAAATTGCCGGCGCGGCGCGTGCGCGGCAGCGGCGGCGCGGGCGGGTGGGTTACCATGACGGCCTTGCAGCAGGAGATCGTTACACCATGGCAGAACCCGAGATTCGCGCCGGCCAGTCCATTGAATTGCTGAAGGCGCTGCACATCCTCACGCGCGACGGCAAGATGAACCAGGACAGCCGCCGCAAGCTGAAGCAGGTCTATCACCTGTTCCAGTTCATTGAGCCGCTGTTGCGGCAACTGGACGAGGACGGCAAGCCGTTCACGCTGGTTGACCACGGCGCCGGCAAGTCCTATCTGGGCTTCATCTTGTATGACTTGTTTTTCAAGGACCACGCCAATGGCGCGGCCATTCATTGCATCGAGACGCGCGCGGAACTGGTCGAGCGCACCAGCGCGCTGGCCCGGCAGCTTGGTTTTGCACGCATGCATTTCCACCATCTGTCGGTGGCGGATTCGATCACGTCCGAAAAATTGCCGCCGGTGGTCGACATCGTCACCGCGCTGCATGCATGCGATACCGCGACCGACGATGCGATCAGCTTTGCGCTGAAGAAGCAGGCGCGCTTCATCGTGCTGGTGCCTTGCTGCCAGGCGGAAGTCGCGGCCACGCTGCGCCGCTCCAAGGGCCAGTCGCTGGCGCGCGACGTGATCACCGAAGTCTGGCGCCATCCTATCCACACGCGCGAGTTCGGCAGCCACCTGACGAACGTGCTGCGCTGCCTGCAGCTGGAAGCGCACGGCTATCAGGTCAATGTGACCGAGCTGGTCGGCTGGGAGCATTCGATGAAGAACGAACTGATCATCGCCACCCGCAAGGACTTGCCACGCCAGAAGGCGGCAGATCGCCTGCGCGAGGTACTGGCAACCATGGGACTGCAGGCGATGGAGGAACGCTTCTGGCTGCCCGAACCGCGGGATGCCGCGATGCCGGCAGCTTAGCGCGGGCCGTCCGGCTGCCGGGCGCGGTGCAAGGCCGTGCTCGGCATCGAGTGGCTGGCGATGAAAATCTCGTGCAGGAACAGGCTGAAGCCGCTGATCAGCAACAGCATCGCGCCGACAAACAGGAACGCGATTACCGAGCCCAGCTTCAGCTGGAACGCGTCGTCGGCGAACAGCACCACGACCACCGAGCAAACCAGCAGCATGCAGGCGGTAGAGACGCCGACGGCACGGTGGATCACGTCGGCGCGCCGGCACAGGATGCCCAGTTCGTGATTCAGCACCGGGCGCGGACTGCTGCCGCCGTCAAGGCGGTGTTCGAGGACGGCGCGGCGGTCGGAGATGCGGTCGAGCCGGTTGTTCAGCACCCGCAACAGCAGCATGACGCCCAGCATCAGGAAGGCCGGCGTGATCGACAGGCTGATGATGTTGCTGATGTCGCCGAACAGGGCATTCATGGCAGGACTCGGTACCAGATCAATTGACAGGGCGCTGACCGTCAGAATACACAAACGACGACCCGACTGCACGCATCAGTCGATGTTGGCGTTATAGATGTCGTCGAAGCGTGCATGGGTGCGAATGAAGGCGGCCAGGATGTCGGGATCGAAATGCGACGGGGTCGTTCTGCCGTCGCCCTGGGTGATGATCTCGAATGAACGCTCATGCGTGAACGCCGGCTTGTAGGGGCGGACCGAACGCAGCGCATCATACTGGTCGCACAGCATGGTGATGCGCGCGGCCAGCGGGATGGCCTCGCCGGCGATGCCGTACGGATAACCGGTGCCGTCCCAACGCTCATGGTGATGCAGCGCGATTGATGCGCCCATTTCCACATACGGCGAACTGCCCCGGCGCAGGATTTCGGCGCCGAGCGTGCAATGCGACTTCATCATCGCCCACTCGTTTTCGTCCAGGCTGCCGCGCTTGAGCAAGACCGCATCCGGTATGCCGATCTTGCCGATGTCGTGCATCGGCGACGCATAGAAAATGCGATCGCGGAACTCGGCGTCCATGCCGAGCTGCTCGGCCATTTCGAGGCAAAAGAAGCTGATGCGCTGCACATGCGAACCGGTCTCTTCGTCCTTGTACTCCGCCGCGCGGACCATCGTGTAGACCGTGTCGCGATAGGCTTCGGCCAGCTGACGGGTGCGCTCGGTCACCTGGTCGGCCAGGTCCTGATTGTGCCGCGCCAGCTTGTCCTGATAGTGCTTCAGCCGCAACAGGTTGCGAACGCGCGTCCACAGTTCGGTCTGGTCGACTGGCTTGTTCAGGAATTCTTCGACGCCGGCCGACAGCGCCTGCATGCGCGAATGCTGGTCCGACAGCGCCGTCAGCATGATGATGGGGATGTTGTGCGTGCGCTCGCTTGCCTTCAGCTTGAGGGCGACTTCCTGTCCGCTCATGCCCGGCATCATGTAGTCGAGCAGGATCAGGTCGGGCAGCGTCGATTCCAGCTGCGACAGCGCTTCCTCGCCGGATTCGGCGATCAGGAAATCGAACTGTTCATTGCCGAGCTGGGCTTGCAGCAGCCGCGAATTTCGCGGCTGGTCGTCAACCAGCATCAGCAGCGGGCGACGGCCTGCCGCAGCGACATGGGGTGGGGTGTCGGTCATGAGGCTTTCTTGTTGGCAAGGGGATTCAATACAGTATCAGGCAAGGCGATCGGCAGCTTGTCGCTGCTGTCGGAATCGCGCAGCGGCAGCCAGACCGTGAAGGTGGCGCCGGCATCCGGCGCGCTGTCGACCAGCAGCGCGCCTTGCTGCAGTTCGGTCAGCCGCCGCACCATGACCAGCCCGAGGCCAGTGCCTTCGTGCTGGCGGATGCGCGAGGCGTCGAGCTGGGTGAAAGGCTGGAACAGCCGGTGCATGTCGATTGCCGAGATGCCTGGCCCCTGATCGCTGACGACGATCTCGAGGAATTCGAGGAACTCGCTGTCGGGCAGCGGCAGCAGCCGCTGTGCGCGACCGGAGGCGGGTGCGCCGATGCGGCTGCGCGGCACCAGTCGCAGCGAAAGCCGCACTTCGCCGCCGTCGTTGCAGAACTTCACCGCGTTCGACAGCAGGTTGATGATGATCTGCCGCGTCTTGCGCGGATCCAGCCAAAGTTGCCCGAGTTCCGGTGACAGGCGGCTGCTCAGCCGCACCGAGCGCGCAGACGCCTGCTCGCGCACGATGGCCAGCGCACTGGCCACCAGTTCGTCGCAGTCGACGACGCCGGTTTCGAGCTTCATGTGGCCGGACTCGATGGTCGACAGGTCGAGGATGTCATTGATCAGCGCCAGCAAATGTCGGCCGCTGTTCTGGATGTCGCGCGCGTACTCCTGCGCCTGCGTGCTGACGGCACCGGCGAAGCCGTCGGCAATGACGCCGGAAAAGCCGATGATGGCATTTAGCGGCGTACGCAGCTCATGTGACATCGTCGCGAGGAATTCGGTCTTCATTCGCGAGGCGGTGGCGACCTCCTGGTTCTTCTCGGCCAGCATCGCTTCGGCGGCCTTGCGCTCGGAGATGTCGCGCGCGATCGTCGACAGTGTGAAGGAACCGTCCGGCTGCCGATGCGATATCAGCACTTGCGAAACAGGGATCTCACTGCCGTCCAGGCGCTTCAGGGCAGTCTCGCCGGTCCAGCTGCCATTTGCGATCGCCGACGGAATGCCCACCCGCGTGACGATGTCCAGTGCCCAGCGCGGATACACCATCTCGCGGGTGATCGATTCGGCGGGTTGGTCCCCCAGCTGCAGCGCATCGCGTGCCGCCTGATTGAAGAATGACACCTTGCCGGCCGGCGTAGCTGTGGCGATCAGGTCCGGCGTGCGGTCGATCACGGCCACGAGGCGCGCAGTCTCGGCCTCGGCCGCCTTGCTGGCACGCTCGCTGTTGCGGATTCGCAGGTAAAGCATCGGCAGCGCAAAGATCAGCGTCAGCATCAGCGCAAGGAAGCCCAGCGCGCTCGCATAGGCGCGGTCGCTTTCGAGTTGCTGGCGCTGCCTGAGCAGGCGCGTCTCTTCCGCATGCAGGTCTTTGAGTTGCTGCTCGATCTTGTGGTCGACCTCGGTACCGTCGGAAATATTGACGCCGGCACGGATGCCCGGCTTGCTGTCATCCAGCGCGATATTTCGTTCCAATAATTCGATCCGTCGCACACAGCTTTCGCTCAGCGCGACGAGACGGCCGCTTTGCGACGGATTGTCGGCAAGCTGCGCCGCAAGGCGATCGAGCTCGGCATGAATCCCGTCCATCGCCTGACGCGCACGACGAAGATAGTCGCCATTACCGCTGATCAGGTAGCCGCGCTGTTCGGATTCCGCTCGCGCGATCTGGCCCCGCAGCCGTTGCAGGCCGGCGATGACTTCGTGCGTATGCAAGACGAAGCGCGTCGCTTCGACGGCCTTTAAAGAGAAGTTCCATGTCAGCGCGGCGAGCAGCAGCAGCACGGCCGCGCCGGCAGCAAAGGAGGCGAGCAGCCGGCGTTCCAGACGCGACTCGGCAGGGTGGTAGCTCAATTGGTTTCTGGCTGAAAATGGTTTGACAGTCCGCCGCGCACCATGCCGGACTGTGCAGGGCGAACGTCATTATTTCTGAACGGTCAGAGCTTGGGTTGATGATCGAACGCCGATTTGTCATTCATCAACATTTGCCTTCGGGAAGATTTTATCGCCGTGGCGCGCCCGCGCGTTTGGCCAATGCATATTTTTCGAGCAGCTGCCGTCAGGGGGATTTTTCAAACGCCTGAAGAGCAGGCTTTGCCAATCACAAACCTTGTTGCGTTCAAGGCTGCCTATGATGGACGGTTTTCCGCGGTGAATATGCTGCGCCGCAGAACAATTGTCGTTCAAATAATTCATTTTGTTTTTTTGAGGAAATAGAATAAGTTTCGTGCTGCTTCACGTCAGGTTGCCGGCAGAGCGACCGATGCAGTTTTCATCAGGAAAAAGATTCAGGGAGATGGCTGACATGAGTTTCGTGATTCCGATGGTTTTCATCGGGCAACCAGCGCGCTTGCGCAACCCACGCGGCGGCAAGCCGCTGCAACGGCGCATTCCAGTCGTGCGCCTTTCCTGAGTCAGGGATCCACGATGGCAGACATCATTCTCGAGACCCGCAAGCTGACGCGGGAGTTCAAAGGTTTTGTCGCGGTGAACCAGGTCGACCTGCAGGTGCAGCGCGGCCACATTCACGCGCTGATCGGTCCCAATGGCGCAGGCAAGACCACCTGCTTCAACCTGCTGACGAAATTCCTCGCGCCCAGCGCCGGACAAATCCTCTTTAACGGCCGTGACATCACGATGCTGAAGCCGGCGCAGATTGCGCGGCTCGGCATCATCCGGTCATTCCAGATTTCCGCGGTCTTCCCGCACCTGACGGTGCTGGAGAACGTGCGCATCGGCCTGCAGCGGCAGCTGGGCACCTCGTTCCATTTCTGGAAGAGCGAGCGCACGCTCGGGCAGCTCAATGAGCGCGCGCTGCAGCTGCTCGACGAAGTCGGCCTGCGCGATTTTGCGGACACGCGCACCGTTGACTTGCCTTACGGCCGCAAGCGCGCGCTCGAAATTGCGACCACGCTGGCGATGGAGCCGGAGCTGATGCTGCTCGACGAGCCGACGCAGGGCATGGGCCATGAGGACGTCGCGCGCGTGACCGAGCTGATCAAGAAGGTCTCGAAGGGGCGCACGATCCTGATGGTCGAGCACAACATGAACGTGGTGTCCGGCATCTGCGATCGCATTTCGGTACTGCAGCGTGGCGCGATCCTCGCCGAAGGCGACTACCAGACGGTGTCGCAGAACCCGCAGGTGCTGGAGGCCTACATGGGCAGTGCCACGACGCTGGAAGGAGCGCACTGATGACGAAAGCGCTCGAAATTTCGGGACTGCACGCCTGGTATGGCGAATCGCACATCCTGCACGACATGAACATCTCGGTGGAACAGGGCGAGGTCGTGACCCTGCTCGGCCGCAACGGCGCCGGTCGCACGACAACGCTGCGCGCGATCATGGGCCTGACCGGACGACGCACCGGCTCGATCAGGATCAACGGCGTTGAATCCATCGGCCTGCCGACGCACCGCATCGCGCATCTTGGCGTCGGCTATTGCCCGGAAGAGCGCGCGATCTTCTCGTCGCTGTCGACCGAGGAGAACCTGCTGCTGCCGCCGATGCTGATGCAGGGCGGCATGTCGGTCGACGAGATTTATCAGATGTTCCCCAACCTCGCTGAGCGCCGGAACAGCCAGGGCACGCGCCTGTCGGGCGGCGAACAGCAGATGCTGGCGGTTGCGCGCATCCTGCGCACCGGCGCGAAGCTGCTGCTGCTCGATGAAATCTCCGAGGGCCTTGCGCCCGTGATCGTGCAGGCGCTCGCGCGCATGATCATCGCGCTGAAGGCGAAGGGCTACACGATCGTGATGGTGGAGCAGAACTTCCGCTTTGCCGCGCCGCTGGCCGACCGTTTCTATGTGGTCGAGCACGGCCAGATCGTCGAGCAGTTCGCCGCGCCCGAGCTGGACGCGAAGATGCCGGTGCTGAACGAGTTGCTGGGGGTATAAGAAGATGGAAATTTTTGGCATTCCCCTCGCGGCCCTGCTCGGGCAGCTGCTGCTGGGTCTGGTGAACGGTTCGTTCTACGCGATGCTCTCGCTCGGGCTGGCGGTGATTTTCGGCCTGCTGAACGTGATCAATTTCGCACACGGCGCGCTGTACATGATGGGCGCGTTCCTCGCGTGGATGGGTCTGGAGTACTTCGGCATCAGCTACTGGGCGATGCTGCTGGTCGCGCCGGTGCTGGTGGCCGTGTTCGGCATTGTCATCGAGAAGACCATGCTGCGCTGGCTGTACCGTCTCGACCACCTGTACGGTCTGCTGCTGACCTTCGGCATCACGCTGATGCTCGAGGGCGTGTTCCGCTCGTTCTACGGTGTTTCGGGCCAGCCGTTCTCGGTGCCCGAGCAGCTGGCCGGCGCGACCGACCTCGGCTTCATGATCCTGCCGAACTATCGCGCCTGGGTGGTGGTCGCGTCGCTGTCGGTGTGCATGGCGACCTGGTATGTGATCGAGAAGACGCGTCTGGGCGCCTACCTGCGCGCCGGCACCGAAAACCCGAAGATGGTCGAGGCCTTTGGCGTCAACGTGCCGCTGATGGTCACGCTGACCTACGGTTTCGGCGTGGCGCTCGCCGGTTTTGCCGGCGTGCTGGCAGCGCCGGTGCTGCAGGTGTCGCCGCTGATGGGCTCGAACCTGATCGTCACCATCTTTGCCGTGGTCGTCATCGGCGGCATGGGCTCGATCCTCGGATCCATCGTCACCGGCCTCGCGCTCGGCGTGATCGAAGGCCTGACCAAGGTCTTCTATCCGGAGCTGTCGTCGACGGTCGTGTTCATCATCATGGCGATCGTGCTGCTGGTGCGTCCGGCAGGCCTGTTCGGCCGCGAGAAATAAGGAGTCAGCCATGCTGAGAAAACTGGGCTATGCCGCGGTACTGCTGGGCGCGCTGGTCGCACCGTTCTACCTGTATCCGGTGCTGCTGATGAAGATCCTGTGCTTTGCGCTGTTCGCCTGCGCATTCAACCTGCTGATCGGTTTTACCGGCCTGCTGTCGTTCGGCCATGCCGCCTTCTTCGGCGGTGGCGCTTACATCGCCGGCCATGCGCTGAAGGCCTGGGGTGTTCCGTTCGAGCTCGGTCTGGTGATCGGCACCGCGTTTGCGGCGCTCGCCGGCTACGTGATCGGCGGCCTCGCGATCCGTCGGCAGGGGATCTATTTCACGATGATCACGCTGGCCTTGTCGCAGATGCTGTTCTTCGTGTTCCTGCAGGCGCCGTTCACCGGCGGCGAAGACGGACTGCAATCCATCCCGCGCGGAAAGCTGCTCGGCGCGATCGACCTGGGCAATGACCTGAGCATGTATTACGTCGTGCTGGGTATCGTGGTTGTTGCGTTCGCGCTGGTAGTGCGGATCATCCATTCGCCGTTCGGGCAGGTGCTGAAGGCGCTGCGCGAGAACGAGCCGCGCACGACCTCGCTCGGCTATGACGTCGATCGCTACAAGCTGCTGGCCTTCGTGCTGTCGGCCGCGCTGGCTGGCCTGGCTGGTTCGACCAAGGCGGTGGTGCTGGGCTTTGCCACGCTGACCGACGTGCACTGGACGATGTCGGGTCTGGTGGTGCTGATGACGCTGGTCGGCGGCATGGGCACGCTGTTCGGCCCGGTGGTGGGCGCAATCATCATCATCGCGCTGGAGAACAAGCTCGGCGAATTCGGTACCTGGCTGGCAGGGATCACGTCGATCGAGTGGTTCAACACGATCGGCGAGTCGGTGACGATGGTGACCGGTCTGATCTTCGTGGTCTGCGTGCTCGCTTTCCGCCGCGGCATCATCGGCGAGCTGGCGGCACGGCTGCGCTGACCGGCACGGCCACAGGAGACAAGGCAATGGCGCACGCGCAGTTCCACTGGGACGATCCGCTGCTGCTCGAGCAGCAGCTGGCGGCTGACGAGCGGATGGCGCGCGACGCCGCCGCTGCCTATGCGCAGCAAAAGCT
>CAYZXP010000121.1:0-9541 GCA_964482415.1 uncultured Bifidobacterium sp.
GCGCACGCTCCGTCATACCGGGTGCGACAGCACCCGCAGGATCGCGCCTGCCGCCACGCGATCCGGGATGCGCAATCGATGTCCACCGTGCGTGTGCTGCGCGGGCGGCGTTGCCGCCGACGGTCTGCCGATGGATTCGGCCGTCACGCTTGCGACGAGTTGCCGGCTTCCAGCGCGGCGCAGACGCGCCGCAATCGCGCTTCCGCTTCGTTCGCCACCGAATGCACTTGCGGATTGGCGGTCAGCTGCGTCATCGCCTGCGGGTCCATGAAACTGACGACGGTCTGATCGCCGTCAGCGCGCACGACGACGTTACAAGGAAGCAGCGCCCCGATATCAGGCTCCGCCATCAACGCCTGATGCGCGAGCTGCGGGTTGCAGGCGCCGAGGATGTGGTACGCAGGAATGTCAGCGCCGATCTTCTGCTTCATCGTCGCCTGAATGTCCAGGTCCATCAGCACGCCGAAACCTTCGCTTTTCAGCAGCTCCAGCACTTTGGGCATGGCTTGCTCCAGTGAGAGCGGCAAGCGGGTCTGGAATGAATACATGGGGCCTCCGGGAAAAATTGAATCCACTGACGACTGCTACCTATGGGCTTGCAGCCAGCATTCAATGTCTGCTGATGACATGGCGCCGGACACGCGCGCAATTTCTTGTCCCTGCCTGAAGAAAATCATCGTCGGAATGCTGCGAACCCGGCGCCACAGGATGTGGCCGTCGCGAAGTCGCTCGTCAGGTACGCGATTCTTCGCCAGTCAATCGGGACAGATCCGTTGCGTGGAATCCTCTTTTCAGTCGCCGACGGGCGTCGTATCTGCCTGAACCCGGTCAAAGCGCAACAGCACCAGGACGGTCAGCAAGGCGGCAACCGGTCCGGCAAGCGGCAGCAGCAAAGCGGCGACAATCGGCGCGACCAATACCAGATGCCGCAGTCCGACGCTATACAGCCGGCCCGCTTGTGCAATGTACAGGCGACCGATCGGGAGCCATTGCGGTTTGATGGGTGAATTCGCCGGTATGCCTGCAATGAAACTCACATGCGTGTAATAGCGGACAGCCATCACCGATGAGGCCAGCGAAACGAACAACAAGCCCAGCAGCATCAGCTCGAGCATCGGGCGCGGCGCCAGCAGCGCGCCCCACCCTGCCTCGCCTGCCAGCGCTTCGTGCAGCGACGGCGCGGCCAGACTGGCCGTGCCCATCAGGCCCAAAGCCGCCGTGGACGCCGTCATCGTTGCGGACATCAGCGAATTGCGCAATGTCTGAACAGCCAGGATCTCACTTCCCGCTTGCCCGGCGATTGCATCGAACCATGCTTGCCGCAGCTGGGCATGGCTGCTGCGGGCTACGCGCTCAGGCCGGCGTCGTTCGGCAATGGTCAGCCCGATCTCGTAGAGCAGAATGATCAGGACTGCCAACAGCGATGGCCACCACGAATTCAAAGTCATTGACTGGCACCTCCGGCTCGGGTTGCGACCAACGGAATCTGCCGAATGCCGCGGCATTCGGGCAGTTCACGGCACACAGCCCGAAAGGCGATGGGCTATGTGAATTTTTTGAACAATTTATTTTCAGTGATCGATCGCGTCATGTGCCGGGCAATCTGGCCGCAGACAAGATCACACAACTCGTAGATGGACTCGTCAGCAATTGCGTAATAGACCGTGTTGCCGCGGCTTTCACGCTCGAGCAATCCTTTGCGCGTCAGCATGGACAAATGCCGTGACACATTGGCGGACGAGCAATTGCATGCCTGGGCGATCTCGCCGACATTTTGCGCGCCCGTTCGCAACAGATTCAGTATCTGCAACCGGGTCGGCTCTGACAGAGCCTGGAAATATTCGGCGACTTGTTGCAGCGCCTCGGGTGAAAAATTTTGCATGGCTGCGCCTTGGGCAGGAACGCGTTGATGATACATGAGCAGACCGAATGACGGTAGCCAATCACCTATTTGCTTGTTTACGCAAATAGTTTACAATAAAACTGTCGTGCTGATGCGGAAGCCCCTTCCCCGCAGGGGCGGAAAAATCAGCGGCGCGACAGGCCAGCACGTTCGTTCTTTCCATAGAAATTCGCGTGCTTTCGCGAGATGCGCAGCAACGGCCGGAGGCCGAAGATCACGAGCGAAGGGAAATACCATGTCGGAAAATCAAGTCAGCGTCTCCCTGCGGCAGCAGCAAGATTATCGATTTGAAGTGAGCTTTGACGAGCAGATGCCGCCGCTGATATCGGACGAGCCCGCGCCGCTCGGAACCGGCGCCGGCCCGTCACCGGTACAGATGCTGTGTGCGGCTGTCGGCAACTGCCTGTCGGATTCGCTGCTCTTTGCATACCGAAAATTCAAACAGCAACCCGAACCTTTGCAATGCGTGGTCACCGCGGAGGTCGGACGCAATTCTGAAAACAGGCTGCGCGTGCTGAACATGAATGCGCGACTGCAGGTCGGCGTTCCCGCGGCTGCACTGGAGCAGACGGAACGCGTGATGGGGCAGTTCGAGGCCTTCTGCACCGTCACGCAAAGCGTCGGCCAGGGCATACCCATCCGGCTGGAAGTGTTCGACAGCGAAGGCCAGCGCCTGAAATAAGCGGGGCCGTGCGCACCGTGCTGGTTGTGACGCCCGGCGCGTTCTGCATCCTCATCCGATCTTCAACGAACTCGCCATGTCGCTGATGATTGGCATCCTGATCAGAATGCTGCTGTACTACGCCGATTATCATCGTCACCGGAGGCATGAAGCAGGCCAGCTCCCGGAACGCAGGATCAATGGACCGCTGCGTACATGATCTTTTCGTCTGTCGCGTCTTTCGCGCCGAATTCCTCGACGATCCGCCCCTTGCGCGCGACGAGGATGCGATCCGACAGGTTCATGATCTCGGGAAGATAGGATGAGATCACCACCACCGCCAGCCCTTCATCGGCAAGCTGGTTGATCAGCTGGTGAATCTCGGCAATCGCGCCCACGTCCACGCCGCGCGTCGGTTCGTCGAAGATCACCAGCTTCGGCTTCTGTATCAGCGCCTTGGCGATCACCACCTTCTGCTGGTTTCCTCCCGACAGTTCGATCACACGCGCGTCGCCGCTGATGGCCTTGATGTTCAATGCCCTGATCCAATCGGACGCGGCGCTGCCTGCATCGGCGCGCCGTATCCACCATGCCTGCCCGGGTTCGGCGGCCAGCCGCCCTGCATGGATGTTTGAGGAGATCGACATGGTTTCGAAGAAGCCGTCGCGCTTGCGGTCTTCGGTGATGTACGCAATTCCGTCATTCACCGCCGGACGTGGAACGAGATAGCGCACCGGACGATCCTCGAAAAAGACTTCGCCGCCATGGAAATGGTTGCGCTTGTCCACGCCGGCAATCACCCGCGCCATCTCGGTCCGCCCGGACCCGATCAGGCCGAAGACGCCGGTGATCTGCCCTGCGAAAATCGAGAACGAACTGTTGCGCACCAGCCGGCCGACCGACAGGTTCTGCACGTTCAGCACCTTGCGGCCGGCAGCGCGCACCTGGCGGTCTTTCTGGTGATAGATCTCGTTGGTCAGCGTGCGACCGACCATGGCGCGCACGATGCTGTCGCGATCAAAGCGTGATGCGAGATCGCTGCTGACCAGCTCGCCGTCACGCAGCACGGTGATGCGGTCCGAGACCGCCAGCGCCTCTTCCAGCGCATGCGTGATGAAGACAATCGTCACGCCGTCATTCTTCAGCCGTTTGACCAGTGAAAAGAAGTGCCCCTTCTCCTCCGGCGTCAGCGTCGCGGTCGGCTCGTCGAAAATGATCAGGCGCGCCTTGTGGTGCACCGCGCGCGCGATCTCGACCATCTGCTTCTGCGCCGCGCCCAGTTGCGACACGTTCAGCGTCGGGTCGACCGGAAAGTTCAGCGTCTGCAGGAACTGCTGTGCAGCGATGTAGAGCCCGCGCAGCCGGTTGAACAGCTTCTCGTTGCCGAGGTAAAGATTCTGCGCGACCGTCAGCGACGGCACGAGGCTGGTCTCCTGATACACCATCGCGATCCCGGCATGCAGCGCTTCGAGCGGCGAAGCAAACTGCACCGGACGGCCGCCGAACCAGATTTCGCCAGAGCTGACGCTGACCACGCCGGCCAGCATCTTGGTCAGCGTCGACTTGCCGGCGCCGTTCTCGCCGAGCAGCGCATGTATCTCCCCGCGGTTCAGCGTCAGGGAGACGCCGGTGACGGCGGGCACGCCATGATAGGCCTTGCTGACATTGCGGAATTCGACGAGTGGTTCCATGGTGTGCGAAGTTGGGGTTCAGTCCTGGAGGGCCAGCAGTGCGCGGCCTCCGCGTGAGGAAACGACCATGCCGGTGCCATGCGGGGTGATGCTGGTGACGCCGTGGCGCTTGCCGTCGGCGCGGCTGTGGAAACTCGCCACCGGCTGGAACTGCGCATCGAGCTTGACGACCAGCCCATACGAGCGCGTCGGCGCCCACGGCTTGAGGATGCCCATCTGCTTCACCGAGCCGCCCTGCAACGGTTCGTGGAACGAGTCGCCGGAGCGATAAGCCGGCGCAATCCAGTAGTCCCGCGGAATGGTGCGCATCATTTCGCGGCAATACTGCGGTTCGCGCAGCACGAATTCGATCAGCTGGCTGCGTGGCGCAAACAGGCACAGCCATGGCGCGCCCTGCGCATCGCGCACCATGCGTCCCGGGTAACCGGGCAGATCGACCAGCACGGGTTCGCAGGCTTTCGACGCCAGCGACATCCGCACCAGCCGGTGTGACCACGCTTCGGCTACCACTACTGCATCGCCATCCGGCAGCAAGCCGCATGGATAACCGAGACCGCCGGCCAGTCGCTGCATCTTGTCGTTGAGCACACTGAGCCGCCAGACCGAGCCCGTCCGGTTGCGCTCCATCAGGTCGGCTTGCCAGGCCGATGGCGCGTGTCTGGACGAGCCATTGGCGAGCACCAGTTCGTCGTCCGACAGGAAGGCCAGCGCCGTCAGGCACTTCAGCCCGCAGTCGACCGGCGCCCGCAGCGTAGTCGGGTGGCCTTTGTCGAACACCATGATGAAGCCATCGGCCAGCGCCACGGCCAGTCGGCCGGCCGGCGACACGGCCATCGCGGTGGCCACTGCGGGCAACTGATGCACGGTGTCGACCTGCCCATCCGGGCCGAGCCGGCGCACTTCGCGCCCGACGGTGCAGAGCACGCTGCCGTCGTGGCACACCACGTTGTCAGCCTCGTCGCCGGCCAGCAGCACGGCCGCTTCATCGAGCATGGAATTCGGACGCAGTGCGCCATCCATTGACGGCTTGGTGACGCCGTAGCAGTTGCGCCCGAAAAAGCGGTCGACGAGGTCCGTGAAAGGATTGGTCATCATCGCTGACTCCAGTAGCTGTCGAAGGCGGTCCAGTGCGGATCGGCATTCGGCAATGCATAGCAACCGATGCGGTTGTTGGTGATGCCGCCGATGTACAGGTGGCCGCGGTCTTCGCGCATCGAGGTGATCATCGGATGGCTCTCGCCGCCGAAATCCCATAGTGTCTCGAGGATTTGGCCGCGCTCGTTGAATTTGACGATGCAGCCGGTGTTGATGTTCGGGTACAACCATTCGTCTTCCGGCAGGCGGCGCGCCATCCGCTTGCGGAAACCCGGCATCTTCAGCGACAGGTCCAGCGCATGGCCGCGCATGCCCATGATGGCCAGCCAGTAGGTGCCATCGGATGCGCGGTTGACGTTATCGGGATAGCCGGGCAGGTCGTCGATCACCACCTCGGCAGTGCCTGCCTTTGGCCCGCTGAGCCAGTAACGATTGATGCGGCACAACCAGCTTTCGGCGAACAATATGGACTGGCCGTCATGCGCAAGGCACATGCCGTTCGGGAAGACCAGGTTGCGCAGCACGGTACGCGTCTTGCCGGTCGCCGGGTCGTAGCAGATGATCCGGCCATTGCCCCGCCCTTCGAGTGCATCGATTGGCCAGCTGTGCATCTCGTAGCGCACCGTCGCTTCGCTGAAGTAGACCTTGCCGTCCGGCGCGATATCGAGGTCGTCGGCAAGACGCAGGCGCGAATCATCGACCACGGACCACGGCGAGCGGTTGGTCTCGTCGGTCAGCTTGCGTACCTGTCCGGCGGGATTGACCGAGTACAGTCCCATGCCGCCGACGCAGGTGGTTAGGTCGCCATTCTTCGCGAAGGCCATGCCGAGCGGATGGCCGCCGATGTGGCAGAAGACTTCGGAGCGCTCGAAGTCCGGGCCGAAGAAGCGGACGATGTCGCCGTGGCGCGTGCCGGTATACAGGTTGCCTTCGCGATCAAGGATCACGTCTTCCGGCCCTTCGATCTGGCCGAGGCCGATTGCGCGCGCCTCGCGCAGGCGGGTGTTCAGGCCAAAGGCCGGCGACTTCAGCGTGGGCCCGGCATCGGGCAGCGCGACGAAGGTCGGCGACACATACACCTTGCTGAGCACCTTGTCGCGATTCTTCATCCAGCGCACGTCAACCGCCACCGCAAACGCCAGCATGAAGCCGAGCACGGCCTGCCCTGCGCCGCTGCTGAGGCCGAGCCGGACGACGCCGTTGGTCAGGATGACCACCGCCGCCGCGCCCATCATCGCCTTGGCCACCGAGCCACGTCCGCCGCCGAGGCTGATGCCGCCCAGCACGGCGGCCGTCAGCGCGACCACCTCGAGGCCGGAGCCGGCGTCGGTATTCAGGCTGGCCAGCCGCGCTGCATACAGGTAGCCCGCGAGGCCCGTCAGTGCGCCGGAAATCACATAGGTCATGCATACCGTCCGGCGGACATTGATGCCGACGTTATGCGCTGAGCGGCGTGAACCGCCGACAGCCATGATGTGCCAGCCGAACCGGAGCCGGCTGAGATAAATATGGAAAAAGACAACGGCCACGCCCAGCACGATCAGGCTGGCCGGCATGCCGAAGTAGCTGTTCAGGCCCAGCGCATCCCAGGCTTCGGACGGTACAAAACGCGCAGTGATGTCGACCGAATACTGCAGCAGCAGCATCTCGACCACGGCGCGCAGGAGGATAAGGATCACCAGGGTCGTAAGGAACGCGCGCAGCCGCAGGTAGCCGACCAGCACGCCATTCACCAGGCCGACCGCAGCGCCGAGCAGGATGGTGGCCGGCGCCGCGGCATACAGGGGAACTCCATACAGGCTGGTCAGCGCCAGCGTGAACAGGTTCGCCAGCGCGAAATTCGAGCCGATGCTCAGGTCGATGCCGCCGCCCATCAGCACGATGGTCATGGCCAGCACCAGCAGGCCGATCTCGCCGAACTGGCGCAGCGTCTCGAGGAAGCTGTCTGGCGCGAACAGGTCCGGCAGCAACGTACCGAAGATGCCCACGACGGTGGCAAGGAACAGGACCGGAACGGCGTTGTCGATCCAGTTCTTCGACAGTATTTCCCCCAGCAGATGGTCCGGGAACCAGCGATAGCGCGCCCGGGTCAGGCGCTCGCGGAGTGACAGTGCGGGTCGCTGCTCATCGGCTGAGGGCGAACCCATCGCGCCGCTGTCTGCGGTATCGACGGAAATCAATGGTGTCTCCTGAAGTCGGTCCCGCCCGGAGGAGTACGGGCGGGACTTGCTTGGGGTGAGGATCAGGCCTTCAGGTCGTCGATCGCGTAGCAGGCGGTGGGACGCGGGTGATCCTTGGTAATCACATCGAGGTCATTGAACAGGTTGGTCTTGTAGGTACCCGCCTTCGGCTTGGCCTGCAGCAGGAACTTGATCATCGTGTTCAGGTCGCGCGACTGCAGGGCGGCGTTGTAGCTGACATACGCGTAGTACTCGCCGTTGTTCACGCGTGCGCACTGCGATTTCTCGCCGCCGCCGGACGTGAAGATTTTGACCTTGCCCTGCATGCCTGCCGCCTTCACGGCGGCGGCATTGCCAACGTCCTGGCCGTCCCAGAAGCCGATGATGCCGCACAGGTCAGGGTTCTGCTGCAGCACCGTTGCGGTCGCAGCGCGTGCCTTCGCAGCTTGCGTATCGCCGCCCTGCGTCGACACGACCTTGATCTCCGGATGCTTGCTCAGCACGTTCTGCACGCCCTTCATCTGGTAGATGTTCGATGCGGCCGTCAGCGTCAGCTGGCTGATCGAGATCTTGCCCGAGCCACCTGCCTTCGGGCTGCACTTGTCGACCGCGAGCTGCGCGACCTTCTCGCCGAGCGCGACCCAGTCCGGGCCGACAAAGCCTTCCGACAGCGCGGACGACTTCAGGTTGATCTGCAACACCGGGATGCCAGCGGCCTGCGCGCGCTGGATCAGGCGCGCATACACCTGCACGTCAGGGTTGTGCAGCACGAGCACGTCCGGCTTCTCGGTGATCAGCTGCGTGACGGCCTGCGAGCCGGCGTCGGTCGACCAGTTGGGGTCACGCACGTCAAAGCGGTAGCCCATCGAGTCCGCCTGACGCTTCATGCCGGCGGCCCAGGCTTCGGTCAGGTCCAGACCCATTCCCAGCGGGACGAAGGCGACGCGCTTGCCCTTGATGGCCTCATAGGTCGCTGCGCGCGACGAGTCGTCGATACCTTGTTGCTGCGCCATGGTGCCGAATGCCGCAAGAGCGATGGTGGCCGTGACAGCCGCCTTCAACAGTCCTCGTTTCATGCAAGTCTCCGTTCTTCTTTTCGTGGATGGAATTCGGGATCAGATATCGCCTTGCTGCGCAGTCTGCTCATCCCGCGGGTTGACGACGGCGTCGATGACGATCGCCGCCAGCAAGATCAGGGCCTTGACGATGCTCTGCCCGGTGTAGGGCATGTTCAGGATCGTCAGGCCGTTAAAAAGCGTGCCCACCAGCAGCGTGCCGATGACGACATTGCGGATGCGTCCCTTGCCCCCGCTGAGGCCGACGCCGCCGAGCACGGCAACCAGAATCACGTCGTAGATCATGTTCGACGTCGCGATCCGGGTGTCGATGCTGGTGACCGAGGCAATCGTCACCAGACCGGCGATGAAAGCGAACAGGGCCGATACGAAATACTGCAGGACGATCACGGGCCGAGCGGGAATGCCGGTGATGCGGGCGGCGAGATAGTTGTCGCCGATCGCGTAGATGAAGCGGCCGATCTTGGTTCGGCTGAGAAACAGGCTGCCGACGATGCAGACGACGACAAAGCCGTAAACGATGAGGGGGATGCCGAGCAGCGCATCGTTGCCTAGCGCGCGAATCGCGAATGCTTCGGCAGGCAGGTTGACCAGATCCGACCCGATCAACACGTAATGGCCGAAGCCGTACACGAAAATGCCGACGGCCAGCGTCGCAAACAGGGCCGGCACTTCGATGTAGGCGATCAGGAAACCGGTGACGACGCCCACGGCCAGCGCAAAGCCCAGGCCGTAGCAGAGACCAACGACCGTGGTCGCGCCGGCGGCCATCACTTTCGCGGCCCAGCCGATCGAGATGGCCATGTTCGACACCATCGACAGATCGATGCCGCGGCCAATGATCACGACCGTCATGCCGACGCCGAGGATGCCCAGCACGGAGACGTTTCGTACCAGGTTCGTCAGGTTGCCGGCGGTGAGGAAACCGGGCAAGC
>CAYZXP010000122.1:0-9525 GCA_964482415.1 uncultured Bifidobacterium sp.
GTGTATGAGCCCAGAATTCCTGCAAATTACGATAAAGTAATTGCTGCATCCGAGGCGGCAGCAACTTCGGCCTCTTCGGAGGCTGCTGTGGGTAGTTCGGCTACTGCTTCAGTACCTTCCATTCCATCAGTCGCGGGTTCCAGTAGTGGTGTTGGTCTATGGGGCTTAGGCCTGTTGGGCTTGGCTGCAGGCGGTGGCGGTGGCGGTGGCGGTGGCGGTGGTGGTGGCGGCGGCGGCGACGTCGATCCGCTGCTTCCTCCTCCCGAACTGACGGCGGCGACGACGACGCCGAGTCCCAGCAGCGACCCGAGGCCGAACAAGGATTCCTCCTCGCCGACGCCGGCGGCACCCATTCCCCCCGAGGTGCCGACGACGACCTGCTCGCTCGCACCCAGCGGCGCGCCGGTCATCAACGCATAGCCGCTTTCATAACGCCCGGCAGGCACCGCGAACAATTCACCGGAGCCGTCAAACGCCGTATTGCCGTTGGCCTGCGCGTAGAAACCCTCGAGCCGTACGGCCGGTTCGCCATCGGCAAAGATTTGCAAATCCTGGCCAATGCGCCGGGCCTGCAACTTGCCCGGGAGCTTGCCGGTGCCGGCATCGACGATGGTATAGGCATGCGAAGCCTCGACCTGAACTGCGTCGGCAGTTAGTTCCTGCGAAGAAATTTTTCCAGCCGGACTGCGCTTCAGCAGTTTGAATCGATTCGAATCGCTCTTCGCCATCAGCCTCTCCCGCGTTGTTTCAAACGCACAACGGACTGCTCGATTTGTGCCGCATTCGTTTCAATGGTGCGCTCGGATGATGCATCATCGCGATCGTTAAGTTGTTGTATAGACAACACGCCTCCGATGCTTCCGAACCCGCATGGCGCCTGCGTTGCAGGCCCGCGCGGAGGGCAGATTGGGTTGGCGTGCGCGGGGAACGTGGTATCCCGACAAGTCAAATCCTTCATTCAAATGAACGACAAAGACTCTCAGAATCGCCAATGAGCCTCGCCTGCCGCCGTTCGCGCTGCAGGCAAACCGCACATGGAGGATTTGCGATGAGCAAACATTCCGCTGCGCCAACTTCACTGCTGCTGGCAGCGCTGCTGACAGTCTTGTCCGCGCGGGCGGCTGACCTGCTCAGGCCGCCGCCAGAACCCGCGGTGCCAGCCACGTCCGCGGGCCGGCAATTGCCGATGCTCACGCTGGACGAGGCACTGCGCACGGCGGTGGATACGCATCCGTCAGTCGGGCTGCGGCGCGCAGAACAGAACAGCAGCGAGTTCGCGCTGGACGGCGCGCGCTGGCAGCGCTGGCCCGGTGTGTCGATGTCGTCATCGCGCGGCCCGCTCGGCCACAACCTCACCGAAGTGCAGGTCGAACAGCCGCTGTGGACCGGCGGCCGCATCAACGCCAACATCAACGCAGCCGAAGCGCGCGTCGATGCGGCGCGCTCCGGCGTGGCCGAGGGACGCCAGCTGGTGCTGGAACACACGGCGACGTCCTACGCCGATGCCATGCGGCTGCAGGCCAGGCTGGCGGCGGCGGGCGCGGCGATCGCGGATTACGGCAAACTGTCGGACATGATCGACCGGCGCGTCGCCAGCGGCATCAGCCCGCCCAGCGACGGCGTGACCGTGCGCGCCCGGCTGCAGCAGGCACAAGGCGAGCACTTGCAGATGACGCTGCAGCGGCAAAATGCGACCACGCAGCTCGAGACCCTGGTCGGCCATCGCGTCGGCGAACTGGCGCTGCCGCGCATGCCGAAGCTGACGCTGCAGACCCTCGACGACGCGCTCGATGCCGCACTGACCCATGCGCCGCAACTGGCGCGCCTGACCGCCGAGGAACGCGTGGCCGACGAGGCGATCGCCGCGTCCAAGAGCAGCCTGTCGCCGGCGCTGTCGGTGCGCTACCAGCGGACCTTCGGGGGCGGCAACCTGTATCCGTCCGACCAGGTGTTTGTCGGCGTCACCTTCCAGCCCGGCAGCGGACTGTCGGCGCTGTCGTCGATCAGCGAGGCGCAATCACGCCGCAGCGGCGCGATCCACTCGCGCGAGTCCACGCGGCGCGACATCGTCGAGCGCATACGCGAACTGTGGAGCCTGGCCGAATCGTCGCGCGCCGAAGCGGTCCTGCTGAAAGAGCTGGTGAAGTCGACGCAACTGGTCTACGAGTCCTGCCTGCGGCAATTCCCGGCAGGACGGCGCACCTGGCTAGAAGTGCTGCTGGCGCGGCGTGACGCAACGCAGGCGCAATATGCGCTGGCCGATGCGCAATGGGCGCTGTTCGCGGCCGTGCTGAAGCTGGAGATCGCCAGCGGCCGGCTGGCCGCGCGCAACTTCCGGCCTGACTACGAAAGCACCGAATGAAGATCGTCCCCGCCCCGGATGCGCCGCCCGTCGGCGACGGCACAAGGACTTGCGCGCGCGAACTGCCAGCGCTTTTGTCCCGCATCGCGGGCTCGCTCGGGCATGCGATGCCGGCGCACCGATTCGGCGTGGCGTCCACGGAAGCCGGCGAAACTGCGGAAGCCGCAGTGGCCGACGGCGACACGCTGGCGGACCTCGCCTGCGATTTGTGGCAATCGGCTTTCCTGAACGGCGCCTGCGCGGCCTTTCGCGGCACGCCGGTGCGCGAGCAATTGCCGCTGCTGTGGATCGCCGATGACGGCGGCAGCGCACTCATCGTTCGCCGCCGTTCAGGCAACGGCGACTATGCGTGCGAGCGCAGCGATGGCGAGACCATCGGGATGCCGGCCGCCTGGCTGGCACAGGGCTGCCTGATGCTGATGGCAACGCAGGCAACGCCCGCCACAGCAACGGCCGGCATGCCGCCACGCACGGCGCGGCAGTGGTTCCTGCACGCGATCTTCCGGCGCCGGCAGGTGTTCGTCGAAGCAGTCGTCGCCACCTTCGTCGTCAGCGTGCTCGGGCTCGGCGCCTCGTTCTACAGCCTGCAAGTCTACGACCGCGTGATACCCACGCAGGCGCATTCGACCTTGCTGGCGCTGACCGCCGGCGTCGCCATCGCGGTGCTGTTCGAGTTCGTGCTCAAGCAGGCGCGTTCCGTGATGGTCGATCGCGGCTGCAAGGCGATCGAGGAAGAACTGTCGGATGTGTTCTTCGGCCGCATGCTTGACATCCGCATGGACGCACGGCCGCGCGCGGTCGGCAGCTTCGCGGCGCAGGTCCGGCAGTTCGAACTGGTGCGCAATTTCATGACCTCGTCGACCGTGTTCCTGATCGCCGACCTGCCGTTCAGCCTGCTGTTCGTTGCGGCCATCGGCGTGATTGGCGGTCCGCTGGCGGTGCTGCCGCTGCTGCTGTTGCCGGTCGTGCTGGCCTCGTCAGCCTGGCTGAACTGGCGCATGCGCCGGCTCACGCAGGCGCAGCTGAGCGAAGGACGGCAGAAGAACGGGCTGCTGGTCGACGTGATCGACGGCATCGAGAGCATCAAGGCCGCCGGCGCCGAATGGAAAATGATGGATCGCTGGCGGCGGCTGACCGCCGCGGCGTCGGCGCTCGAACTCGACCTGCGCCTGCTGTCGACCACGTCCGCGCATGTCGCGCAATTCCTGCAGCAGCTCAGCTATGTCGCGATCATCGGCATCGGCGCATGGATGGTCGGCACCGGACAGATCACGATGGGCGCGCTGATCGCCTGCTCCATCCTCAGCAATCGCGCGCTGTCGCCGATCACGCAGATCGCCACGCTGGTCTCGCAGTGGCAGCATGCGCAAGAAGCGCTGAAGGGGCTGGATGAACTGATGGCGCTGCCGGTCGAGCATGCGGACGGCGGCGGCATCCTGCCGTCCGCCTGCGCGGGCGAGCTGCGCATGGAAGACGCCAGCTTCTCGTTCAACGGCAAGCTGCCCGCGCTGCAGCCGCTGCGGCTCACGCTGCGCGCCGGCGAACGCACCGCCATCATCGGTGCGGTCGGCTCCGGCAAGTCGACGCTGATCCGCCTGCTGTCCGGCCTCTATCGCCCGGCCACCGGCAAAGTCTTCCTCGACGGCGTCGATACCGCGCTGATCGCGCCCGAGTTCCTGCGCGAGCAGATCGCCTACCTGCCGCAGGACGTGCGGCTGTTGCGCGGCACGCTGCGCGAGAACCTGACGCTGGGACTGGCGCCGCCGTCCGATGGCGAGATCCTGCGCGCGGCCGCGCTCACCGGGCTCGACCGCGTGCTGGCCGCGCATCCGCAGGGACTCGACCTGCCGATTTCCGAAGGCGGCCGCGGGCTGTCCGGCGGACAGCGGCAACTGGTCGGGCTGACGCGGCTGCTGATCGCCAAACCGCGCATCTGGCTGCTCGATGAACCGACCGCCGCCATGGACGGCGACCTCGAGGCGCAGGTGATGCAGAACCTGTTCGCCGAACTGCCGGCCAACGCGACCCTGGTGGTCGTCACGCACAAGGCCAGCCTGCTGCGTCAGGTCGGGCGGATCATCGTGCTCGACCAGGGCCGCATTGTGCTCGACGGCCCGCGCGCCGATGTGCTCGCGCGGCTTGCCAGCGGACAGGCAGCCGCCCCCTCTCCGGAGAACCCGCGATGACAGCGCAACGAAAACCTGCCGCCCCGGCACGGCGGCTGCACGTGCTGCAGGACAGCCCTGCCAGCCCCGAACCGCCGGCGCGGCAACGGCCGAACTGGGTAATCTGGACCAGCCTGCTCGCACTGCTCAGTTTCCTCGCATGGGCGTGGCAGGCCGAACTGGAACAGCTGACGCGCGCGCCCGGCCAGATCATTGCCGGCTCGCGCACGCAGGTGATCCAGGCCAGCGACGGCGGCGTGCTGTCGGAACTGCTGGTGAAGGAAGGCGACAAGGTGGCGAAAGGCCAGCTGCTGGCGAGACTCGACGAGACCAAGCTGCGCGCCGCCTACTTCGAAACCCGCTCGCGCGCGGTCGGCCTGCAGGCGACGGTGGCGCGGCTGCAAGCCGAACTGAATGGCGGCGAGCCCGCGTTCGATTCGGCCATCAACAGCTATCCGCAATTTCGCGACAGCCAGCGCGCGCTGCTGGCACAGCGGCGCACGTCCATCCGGCAGGAAACCGAATCGCTGCAAACCATGCTGACGCTGGCCAGGCGCGAACTGGCGATGGTCGCGCCGCTGGTCGAGAGCGGTGATGCGCCGCAGGCAGACCTGTTGCGGCTGGAACGGCAGATCGCGGAGCTGCAATCGCAGGTCACCAATCGCAACAACAAGTACCTGCAGGATGCGCAATCCGACCTCGCGCGCGCGCAGGAGGAACTGGCCGGCGTGCAACAGCTGCTCGCGCAGCGCGCCGACCTGCTGTCGCGCGCCGAGCTGCGGGCGCCGGTCAACGGGCTGGTGAAGAACATCCGTGTGACCACGCTCGGCGGCGTGCTGAAGCCTTCCGAAGAGCTGATGCAGATCGTGCCGCTGGAAGACGAACTCGTGGTCGAGGCGCGCGTGCGGCCGGCCGACATCGCGTTCGTGAAAATCGGCCAGCCGGCCAGTGTGAAGATCGATGCGTATGACTACACGATCTACGGCTGGCTCGACGGCACGGTCAGCTACATCAGCCCGGACACGCTGACCGAAGACCTGCGGCAGGGCGAGCAGGCGTATTACCGCGTGCAGGTGAAATCCGGCGCGCGGCATTTCGCGGGCAAGCCCGGCCAGACGATCGACCTGCAGCCGGGGATGACGGCGACCGTTGAAATGAAAACCGGCAGCAATACCGTGCTGCGCTACCTGATGAAGCCGGTCATCAAGACCGTGCGCGAATCGCTGGTGGAAAAATGACGCTGCGCTGAAGCGCAACCGTTCAGCCGGGCCAGACCACCTGCGCCGCCAGCACGCCGCGCAGCGCATTGCAGACACAGACTGCGTCGGCGTCGCGCAGGTCCTGCAGCGTCAGCGGTCGCTCGACCGCATTCCAGTCCGGATCGTCCAGCAACTGCGCGCGCATCACGCCCGGCAGCAGGCCGGAAGACAGCGGCGGCGTGTACCAACGGCCGCCGACGCGCACGAACACATTGCTGCGCCCGCCCTCGGTCAGTTCGCCGCGCTCGTTGAAGAACAGGGAATCGAATGCGCCGGCTGCCTCGGCCGCCTGCCAGCCTTCGTCATAGGTCTGCCGCAGCGTCGTCTTGTGCGCCAGCAGCGGGTCATCGGCCGGCATGCGCCGCGGCGACAGCAGCACGCGCACCGGCTGCGCCAGCGGCGTGACCGGCGCGCTCCGGAGTTGCAGGCCACCGTTGGCATCGAGCGCCACGCGCAGCCGGTAATCCCGGCCGGGCGCCATCGCATGGCAGGCATCGTCAATCGCATTGCGCACCGCGGATTCATCCAGCGCAAAACCAAGCGCCGCTGCCGACGCCGACAGCCGTGCCAGATGCCGTTCGAGCAGGCGACACCCTTCGGTGTCCGCCTGCATCGTCTCGAACAATTCGAAGCCCGGCGCCGCGCCGGTCAGGAAGCGCGCCTTCAGCAAACACTCCTGATACTCGGCACGCGCATCGCTGTCATAAACGATGCCGGCGCCGACGCCCATCTCGCCGCGCCGACGCGCATTCGCATCGGCGGCGTCGAGCAGCAGCGTGCGTATCGGCACCGACAGCATGAAGTCGCCGAGCCGGCGCCCGGGCGCAGGCGGCTCGAACCAGCCGATCGCGCCGGTGTACAGGCCGCGCGGCCAGTGCTCGAGCGACTGCAGGATCTGCATCGTGCGCCGCTTCGGCGCGCCCGTGATCGAGCCGCACGGATACAGCGCATCGAATACCTGCCGCAAGCCGAGGTCGTCACGCGCGCGCGCCGTGATGGTCGAGGTCATCTGCAACACGGCGCCGAAGCGCTCGACCGAGAACAGTTCGGGCACCGACACCGAGCCGGTCTCGGCGATGCGGCCGAGGTCATTGCGCAGCAGATCGACGATCATCAGGTTTTCCGAGCGCTCCTTGTCGCTGTCGCGCAGCGCCTGCGCGCGCGCGGCGTCGGTGGCCGCATCACCGCTGGCCGGCGCGGTGCCCTTCATCGGCCGGCACAGCAGCTGTCCCTGCGCATGGCTGACGAACAGCTCCGGCGACAGCGACAGCACCGCCTGTCCGTCGGGCAGCGACAGCAGCGCGCCATACGGCACCGGCTGGCGCGCACGCAGCGCCGCAAACAGCGCAACCGGGTCACCGTGCATGGCGAAGCGCATCGGGAAAGTGAGGTTCACCTGATAGGTGTCACCGGACTCGATCTGCCGGTGGATCGCATCGACGGCTTCGGTGAAGCCGGCCTCGTCGAGCGCGGCATGCATCTGCGTCACCGCATGGGGCTTGCCGGCCGCGCGCTGCGTTAGCAGCGCCCCAACCCCGGCTGCGGCCATACGCTCGCAGCGCTCGAACAGCAGCACCGTCGCCAGCACGCTGCCTTCGGGCAGCCCGGACGGCAGCCGCTGCAACCCGAAGCCGAGTTCGAAGCTGAACAGGCCGACCGCGTGCAGGCCCTGCGCCAGCGCCTCTTCGAGCGCCGCGAAAAATTCGCCCGCATCGCCGCCCTCGCGATGCTCGAGCACGCGCAGCGGCGCCGCATACAGCCGCGAGCGGCACTGCAGCGGGTCGGCTTCGCCGGATCGCGCATCGTCAAGCAGCGCAAACGCGCCGGCGGGGAATTCAGGAACAGCGGACATCGGATCGACAGGCAGGCAGGTTTCGGGAAGCGGACAGCGACGGTGCGGGCGGCGGCAAAGGCCGGTGCAGGGACCTCATGATAATGCGGCCGTCGAACCCGCGCCGATGCGTGCCGCGAGATGGTCGATCAGCACGCGCACGCGATGCGGCACCTGCCGGTTGCCGGGCAACATCGCATAAATGCCCAGCTCCGGCATCGCAAACGCTTCCAGCACGCGCACCACGCGGCCGCTGGCGAGATACGGATCGACGATGAAATCCGGCTGGATCGTGATGCCGAAGCCCTGTGCGGCCGCCTCGGTCAGCGCCTCGCCATTGCTGGCGTTGATGCGCGCCGACACCGTGAACGGCACCCACGCATCATCAACCCGGTAAGTCCAGCTCGGTTGTGCGCCGCTGCCGGTGTAGCCCAGGCATTCATGCTGCGCCAGCTCGGACGGATGGCGCGGCCGGCCGAAGCGCGCGAGGTAGTCCGGCGACGCCACCGTGTGCATCTGTATCGTGCCAAAGCGGCGTGCGACCGCGGTCGGCGGCAGCTTGCCGGTGATCCGGATCGCGAGGTCGATGCCCTCCTCGATCAGGTTCACGCGGCGGTCGGTGTAGTCCATCGCCAGCGACACCTCCGGGTGCGCGCGCGCGAAGTCCAGCAACAGCGGCACCATGCGCGCCAGTCCGTAGGACAGCGGCAGGCTGACGCGGATGCTGCCGCGCGCCAGCTGCCGCTGCTCGGCCACGCCGGCCTCGGCCGACTCGACCAGGTTCAGGATCACCCGGCATTTTTCCAGATAGGCGGCGCCGGCCGAGGTCAGCGTCAGCCGGCGCGTGCTGCGCGCCATCAGCTTCACGCCGAGGTGCTCCTCGAGGGCGGCCACCTGCCGCGTGACCACCGAGCGGGCCACGCCCTGCTGCTGCGCGACTGCCGAAAAGCTGTTCAGCTCGGCAACGCGGACGAAGGTATGCATCGCGGCCAGTCGATCCATTGTTGCGGCTCCAGCAATAATGATTTGCGAATTGTCCCCTATTTCAATCCAATCTGCCGGATTAAGCTGTACCCACTTCATCAAGGAGATCGTCATGAACCCGCTGCCCACGCTGTTTGTCCCGCATGGCGCGCCGACTTTTGCATTGCGCCCCGGCCCGGCCGGCGCCGCGCTTGCGCACATTGGCGCCAGCCTGCCGCGTCCGCGCGCGGTGGTGATGATCAGCCCGCACTGGGACACGACCGAGCCCGAGGTCGGCACCGCCGAAAAGCTGGAGACCGTGCATGACTTCTACGGCTTCCCGGCCGAGCTGTATGACATCGATTACCCGGCCACCGGTTGCCCGGAAGCGGCGCGCGAAGTCGCGGCGGCATTGAAAGCCGCCGGCCTGCCGGTGCATGAAGCGCCGGCGCAGGGCCTTGATCATGGCGCGTGGATACCGTTGCGGCTGATGTATCCAGACGCCGACGTGCCGGTCGTGCCGGTGTCGCTGCAGAGCCGCCTTGGCGTCGCCGGCGCCTACCGGCTCGGCCAGGCGCTGGCGCCGCTGGCGGCACGCGGCTTCCTCGTGATCGCCTCGGGCAACGTCACGCACAACCTCGGGGACTACCGCATCGCGCGCATGAGCGGCGGCGCCGGACTCGACTATGTGCGCGACTTCCCCGCATGGCTGACCGACAAGCTGGAGCAGCACGACCTGAACGCGCTGCTGGACTACCGGCGACAGGCGCCGCAGGCGGTGCGCGCGCATCCGAGCGACGAACACCTTCAGCCGCTGTATGTCGCGCTCGGCGCGGCCGGCGACGGCGCGCGCGTCGAGCACCTGCACACCGGCATCAGCGACTACGTGCTGGCGATGGATGCGTATGCATTCACGCCGCTGCAATAAAGGACAAGGACAATGAA
>CAYZXP010000123.1:0-9496 GCA_964482415.1 uncultured Bifidobacterium sp.
AATGGAACTGACACCGAGAGAAAAAGACAAGCTGCTGATCTTCACCGCAGCGCTGCTCGCCGAGCGCCGTCGCGCGCGCGGACTGAAACTGAATTACCCCGAAGCCGTCGCACTGATCACTGCAGCGATCATGGAAGGCGCGCGTGACGGCAGGAGCGTCGCCGAGCTGATGTCCGAAGGCACCCGCATCCTTTCACGCGAAGACGTGATGGAAGGCGTCGCCGAGATGATCCCGGACATTCAGGTCGAGGCCACCTTCCCCGACGGCACCAAGCTCGTCACCGTCCACCAACCGATTCCCTGATCTGCGGAGCCCAATGATGATTCCCGGTGAAATGTTCATTGAGGACGGCGACATCACGCTGAACGAAGGCCGCAGGACGGCGACCGTAACGGTCGCCAACAGCGGCGACCGGCCGATCCAGGTTGGCTCGCACTTCCACTTCTACGAGACCAATCCGGCGTTGCAGTTCGAACGCGTGCTCGCCTACGGCATGCGGCTGAACATCGCGGCCGGCACGGCGGTGCGCTTCGAGCCCGGACAGGAACGTACGGTCGAACTGGTGGCGCTCGCCGGCGAGCGCAAGGTCTACGGCTTCAACGGCCGGGTGATGGGGCAACTGAAGGACGAGAACAGATGAGCAAGATCTCCCGCAAGGCATACGCCGAAATGTTCGGTCCCACCATCGGCGACCGCATCCGTCTCGCCGACACCGAACTGGTGATCGAGATCGAACACGACCACACCATTTACGGCGAAGAAGTGAAATTCGGTGGCGGCAAGGTGATCCGCGACGGCATGGGCCAGTCGCAGCTGCCGCATCGCGACGTGATGGACACCGTGATTACCAACGCGGTGATCCTCGACCACGGGGGCATCGTCAAGGCCGACATCGGCATCAAGGCCGGTCGCATCGCCGCAATCGGCAAGGCCGGCAACCCGGACATCCAGCCGAACGTGACGATGGCCATCGGCGGCGCGACCGAGATCATCGCCGGCGAAGGCATGATCATCACCGCCGGGGGCATTGACACGCACATCCATTTCATCTGCCCGCAACAGATCGAGGAAGCGCTGATGTCCGGCGTGACCACGATGATCGGCGGCGGCACCGGCCCGGCGGTCGGCACCGCGGCGACCACCTGCACACCGGGCCCGTGGCACATCCACGCGATGCTGGCCGCGGCCGATGCCTTCCCGATGAACCTCGGCTTCCTCGGCAAAGGCAATGTGAGCCTGCCGCTGCCGCTGGAAGAACAGATCCGTGCCGGCGCCATCGGCTTGAAACTTCATGAAGACTGGGGCTCGACCCCGGCCGCCATCGACAACTGCCTGTCGGTGGCCGACAAGATGGACATCCAGGTCGCGATCCACACCGATACGCTGAACGAAGGCGGCTTCCTCGAGCACACGCTGGCCGCCTTCAAGGACCGCACCATCCATACCTTCCACACCGAGGGTGCCGGCGGCGGCCATGCGCCGGACATCATCGCGGCGGTCGGCCAGGGTAACGTGCTGCCGTCGTCGACCAACCCGACGCGCCCGTACACCGTCAACACGCTCGACGAGCACCTCGACATGCTGATGGTCTGCCATCACCTCGACGCGGCGATCACCGAAGACATCGCATTCGCGGAATCGCGCATACGCCGCGAGACCATCGCGGCCGAGGACATCCTGCACGACCTCGGCGCGATCTCGATGATGTCGTCCGACTCGCAGGCGATGGGCCGCGTCGGCGAGGTCATCCTGCGCACCTGGCAGACCGCGCACAAGATGAAGCTGCAGCGCGGTGCACTGCCGGAAGATTCGAGCCGCAACGACAATTTCCGCGCGAAGCGCTACATCGCCAAGTACACGATCAACCCGGCGATCACGCATGGCATCTCGCACATGGTCGGCTCGATCGAAATCGGCAAGCTGGCCGATCTGGTGGTCTGGAAGCCGGCCTTCTTCGGCGTGAAGCCGTCGATGATCCTGAAGAGCGGCATGATCGCGGCCGCGCAGATGGGCGACCCGAACGGATCGATCCCGACGCCGCAGCCGGTGCATTACCGGATGATGTTCGGTGCATATGGCGGCGGGCTGAAGACCTCGTTCACCTTCGTTTCGCAGGCGGCGTTCGACGCAGGCATTGCCGAAACCCTGAAGCTGAACAAGCCGGTCGCGGCGGTCAGGGGCATGCGCCACTTGCGCAAGTCAGACATGGTCCACAACGGCTATGCGCCCAAAATGGAAGTCGATCCCGAGACCTATGAGGTGCGCGCCGACGGCCTGCTGCTCACCTGCGAGCCGGCGAAGGTGCTGCCGCTGGCGCAGAGGTACTTCCTGTTCTGATTCAACAATCAATCAAGACGCCGGATCCCGGCCTGCTCCGGAATCCATGCCCGATAAACCAGTGAATCCAGCCATGCTCAACCTGCACACCAAACTCCCCCAAGCCGACCGGATCGACGGCGAACTCGTCCTGCCCTACGAACTCCGCGAGAAAAGCCGCCTGCGAGCGACCCTTGCCTCCGGCGAGGAAGTCGCCGTACTGACGGTGCGCGGCACCGTGCTGCGCGACGGCGACCTGCTGAAGGGTGACGACGGCCGCGTCGTGAAAATATCGGCCGCGCCCGAAGCGACATACCGTGTCGAATGCACGTCGCCGCAAGCACTGCTGCGCTGCGCCTTCCACCTCGGCAACCGCCACACGCAGGCACAGGTCGGCGACGGCTGGCTGCGCATTCGCCACGATCCGGTGCTGAGGGACATGCTGGGCGGCCTCGGTGCCATCGTCGTCGAAGAACAGGCGCCGTTCGAGCCCGAATCCGGCGCCTACGGCGGCGGCCATCACCATCATGGCGACGCGCACCATCCGCTGGCGCCGATCCCGCTGCGGCAGAAGATCCATCGCCCCGGCGACGCGCAGTGAATACGGCATCGACCACGACGCTGCTGCACCTGCTGCAGTTGTGCAGCCCGTCGCTGCCGGTCGGCGCGTACAGCTATTCGCAAGGGCTGGAAGCGGCAATGGAGCGCGGCCATGTGCGCGACGAGGCGAGTGCGCGCGCATGGATCGCCGACATGCTTGATGAAGTCGTCGCGCGCTTCGAGGCGCCGGTCAGCTGGCGGCTGCTGCAGGCCTTCGCTGCCCGCGATGCCGACGCCGTGGCGCACTGGACAGCGTACTTCCTCGCCTCGCGCGACAGCGCGGAGTTCCGCGCAGAGACCGTGCAGATGGGCTACTCGCTCGGCAAGTTGCTGCCCGAGCTGGCGCCGCAGGCAGACGAAGTGCTGGCGCTGCTGGCGGCCCAGCCTGACATCCCATTCCCCACCGCGCTGGCCGCCGCGGCGGTCGCGCTCGATGTGCCGGCCGAAGAGGCGCTGCTCGGCATGCTGTTCTCGTGGGCCGAGAACCAGGTGCTGGCCTGCGTGAAGTCGGTGCCGCTCGGGCAGGTCGCCGGCCAGCGACTGCTGCTGTCGCTGCGCCCGCAGATCGAGCGCGCCGCCGGTCTCGCACGCACGCTGGCTGACGACGAATTGTCCAACTGGTCGCCCGGGCTGTCGCTGCTGTCGATGCAGCATGAAGTGCAGTACTCGCGCCTGTACCGTTCCTGAATCCGAACCATTGAATACCTGAGAGACAACGATGACTATCTCGAATCCCCTGCGCGTCGGCATCGGCGGCCCCGTCGGCTCCGGCAAGACCGCGCTGTGCGAAATGCTGTGCAAGAAGATGCGCGATCACTACGACATGGCGGTGATCACCAACGACATCTACACCAAGGAAGACATGGAGATCCTGCTGCGTGCCGATGCGCTGCCGGCCGAACGCCTGATGGGCGTCGAGACCGGCGGCTGCCCGCACACGGCCATCCGCGAAGATGCGTCGATCAACCTCGAAGCGATCGCACGCATGAGCGCCGACTTCCCGGACCTCGACCTGATCCTGGTCGAGTCCGGCGGCGACAACCTCGCAGCCACCTTCAGCCCTGAATTGTCGGACCTGACGATTTACGTGATCGATGTCGCCGGCGGCGAAAAGATTCCGCGCAAAGGCGGGCCGGGCATCACCCGCTCGGATCTGCTGATCATCAACAAGACCGACCTTGCGCCACATGTCGGCGCGAACCTCGACATCATGGCCGCCGATGCGAAGAAGCAGCGCGGCCAGCGGCCTTTCGTGTTCACCAACCTGCGCAAGGGCGAAGGCGTGGACGAGGTGATTGCGTTCATTCGCCGGCAGGGGCTGCTGGATGAAGGCACGGCGGCGAAGTAAATAATTCGAGGCCAATGGCGCCGGATGGCAGCGCCGCAAGAAGCGTACGCTTTGCCTGCTCAGTCCGGCACATACTCCTGCCGCAGCGCATCCAGCCCTTCCAGCATCCTCACGTAAGCGCGCTCGACCAGTTCGGGCGCGCCCTTCACGCCCAGCTCGATCTGGCGACGCTTTCCTTCAGCAGCGACGCTGGGCAGGCTGAACACCTTCACACCGTCGAACTCCGCCTCGAGCGCCTCCATCAGCGGCGTCAGCGTCGACTCGATGCCGTCGTAGACGATCACGGCCTTTTCCAGGTGCGGCACCGAGTGGAACAGATGCGAGTGATGCGTGTCCAGAGCCCATGCCATCATCGGCGCGGCCATCACCGGAAAGCCCGGAACGAAGTAAACCGCCCCGCCCTGCGCGCTGCGTACGGCGAAGCCCGGAATACGGTTGTAGGAATTCGGCACGATCTCGGCGCCGACCGGGAATTCGCCCATTTTCAGCCGGTGCTGGTTTTCTGCCGACTCGAGGTCTGCCTTCAGCGGATCGCCGTCGGCCATCTCGACGATGCGCTGCTGTATCAGCACCTTCGCCTCCGGATGCAGCGCCAGCGGCACGCCGAGCGCGACCGCCGCGCACTGCCGCGTGTGGTCATCCGGCGTCGCACCGATGCCGCCGCAGGAAAACACGATGTCGCCGCTGTCGAGCGAACGCTTCAGCGTCGCCGTGATCCGCTGCGGATCATCGCCAATGTATTCAGCCCAGCCGAGCGACAGCCCGCGTTCGCCAAGCAGTTCGATGATCTTCACAAGGTGCTTGTCGCTGCGGCGGCCGGACAGGATCTCGTCGCCGATGATGATGATGCCGAATGCCATGGATTCTCTCAGTGATTGTTCGGGGGAAGGTCAACGGTGTGCGCAGCGCCGGCCGCCGACACCGGCACGCTGCGCAGCCGCGCCAGCGCATCAAGGCAGTAATACTGGAACCACAGGCCGCTGAAAACGAAGACCAGCAGGTACAGCCAGATGGCCACGGCCGCCAGCAGCGGGAAAAAAATCACCGACGCGACGCCGCCCAGCCACAGCAGTCCCGGCGCCGCACCCAGGCTGCCGGTGACAATGCCGATCGCCAGCAGCGGCCAGCGCTCGCGGTGGACGATGGCGCGCCGTTCGTCGCGGTCCGCATAATCGGCCAGCGCGTCATAGCTCATCACGCGATGCGCAAGCCAGCCCCACAGCAGCGGTTGCACAAACAGCGCGAACAAGGGCACGAGGTTCAGCGGCAGCGTCAGCAGCCAGAACACGATGAAGCCGGCAAACGAGCTCAGCGACACCCACAGGCTGCCGGCCAGCGAACCGCCCTGCCGCCGATGCAGCTGCGGATAGTGGCGCTGCCCGACATGGCGCGCGATCACGGGCATCACGATCGATCCGACCAGCACCAGCGCGGTGACGATCATGAACGGCAGCAGCAGCCACATCGCCAGCAGCGGCACCAGCAACGCGCGCACCGCCGACAGGCCAATCGAATCGAGCATGGTGCCGGCCGAACGGAACAGGTCGTACTCTGCGAACCAACCATGCAGGTGGTCGATCAGGGGCTGCAGCCCGAACCAGAGCGCCGTCCCCCACAGCACGACGGCAATGACGAAAGGCAGCACGGTGAGCAACAACATGCGCGGGTGCAATTGCGCCATCAGTGCGCGATAGAGGGAGGTAGCCAGTGATGTCATGGGAATCGAAGTGTTTGCCGGATTATAGGGAAGGTCCGCGCCGCCGGCATCGGCGCATCGGCTCAGGCGCTTGCCGACGCCCGGCTGCTAGAATGTCCGGCTCATCAATCAGCAAGGAACCACCATGTCCATGACCATGACCGCGACCGGCCTGCAATACGAAGACCTGACCGTCGGCAGCGGTGAAGAAGCGCGCGCCGGCAATTATGTCAGCGTGCATTACACCGGCTGGCTGCAGAACCCGGACGGCAGCCAGGGCGCGAAGTTCGACTCCAGCGTCGACCGCAACGAGGCTTTTGAATTTCCGCTCGGCGCAGGCCATGTGATCCAGGGCTGGGACCAGGGCGTGCAGGGCATGAAGGTTGGCGGCAAACGCCGGCTGGTGATCCCGTCGGCGCTCGGCTACGGCGCGCGCGGCGCCGGCGGCGTGATTCCGCCGAACGCCACCCTGATCTTCGACGTCGAGCTGCTCGGCGTCTGATCCTGACGGTACAGACTGGCGGCCCGTCCATCGCGGGCCGCCGCGGGGGCAACGCGCCCCGTCAGGCTTCCCGCGTAGCGTCGGCCGAGAACAGCTTGTGCATGTTGCGGCCGACCTGCTCCTCGATCTTCTTGCGGAAGCCCTTGAGCATGAAGCCGAGCGTGATGTCGAGCGTCGCCTGGCCGTCGGCCAGCGCCAGCGTGCCGGACACGCCGCTGCGCTTGAAGTTCAGCACATCCCCTTCCCACGCATAACCGATCTCATAGTCTTTTTTCATCTGCTCGGCAACCTGCTGCGCCACTTCGCGCGCCTGAGCCATCGTCAGCGTGTGCTTTTCCACCAGCGTGATGTCGGACATGCGACTCTCCTCAGGCGGCAATGACCGCGGGATTCAGCAGGTGCGGCGGACGGCGACCGGACAGCGCGGCGATCAGGTTGTCAGCGGCGCACAGGGCCATCGCCACCCGCGTCGGCCGCGAGCCGCTGCCGATGTGCGGCGTCAGCGCGACGTTGTCGAGCGCGAGAAAACCAGGATTGAGCGCCGGTTCGTTCTCGAACACGTCGAGGCCGGCGGCAGCGATCGTGCCCTGCTTCAGCGCATCGATCAGCGCGGCGTCGTCAACGATGCCGCCGCGCGCAATGTTGGTCAGCGTCGCGGTCGGCTTCATCAGCGACAGTTCGCGCGCGCCGATCGTGTGGTGCGTTTCAGCCGAATACGGCAGCACCAGCACGACATGGTCGGCGGTGCGCAGCAGTTCGTCACGCTCCACATACTGCGCGTTGTTGGCGTTCTTTTCCAGTTCGGGCGACAACCTCGAGCGGTTGTTGTAAATAACCTTCATGTTGAAGCCCATCGAGCGGCGCGCGATCGCCTGGCCGATGCGGCCCATGCCGATCACGCCCAGCGTCGCGCTGTGCACGTCGGCGCCGAGGAAGCTGTCGAAGCGCCATTTGTCCCACTGGCCGGCACGGATGTAGCGCTCGCCTTCGGTAATGCGGCGCGCAGCGGCCATCATCAGCGCCCAGCCGAAGTCGGCGGTGGTCTCGTTGAGCACATCGGGCGTGTTGGTGACCATCACGCCGGCGGCAGTCGCGGCCGGCACGTCGATGTTGTTGTAGCCGACGGCGATGTTGCAGACCGCCTTCAGGCCCGGCACCGCGGCGAAGACATCGGCCGAGAAGCGATCGGCCGGATTGGACAGCACGCCGGCCTTGCCCTGCAGGCGGCGCCTGAGCTCGTCAGGGCCCCAGACCTCGTCCTGCTGGTTGTATTCGACGTCAAAGTGCTGCTGCAGCAGTTCGACGGCCTCCGGGAAGGTGGCGCGGGAGACGAGGATCTTCGGCTTCATTGGCTCAGGCTCCGGCGACCAGGATCACATGCACGCGGTAAGGGCCGTGCGCGCCGAGCACGATGGTCTGCTCGATATCGCCGGTACGGGACGGGCCGGAAATGAAGTTGGTCGCGCGCGGCAGTTCGCCGCGCTCCTTTTTCGCCAGTGCGAACGCATCCTCGATCGAGCCGACGATGCGCGACTCCGGAACGATGGCCACATGGGTCTCCGGCAGCAGCGCGGCCGACGAAAACGTATCCGGGCCCGACAGCAGCATCAGCGTGCCGGTCTCGGCCACCGCGCAGAAGCAGCCGGTGACGCCGACCAGGTCTTCGTTGACGGGCTTGCGGAATTCGACCGCGATGCCGGCCTCCTGCCACGGCAGTCCGTCCAGCGTACGCCATGCGATCGCCTGCTTCGTCAGGTTCAGGCCGGACAGGTAGCGCGCGACAGCGGCGGGCACCTCATCCAGCGACTCGACCCGGTCCAGCGTCTGCGACGTACGCTCGGCCTGCTGGCGGAAACGGGCAACCAGGTCGGCGCCGAGGTCCGGGCGCGGGCCGGCGGCGTGCTGGTCGAGGTATTGCCTGACCTGGTCGAGCTCAGCCTGAGTCGGCTGTTCCGGACGGTTCTGGGCTTGACGAATGCGGCTGAAAATCGCGGCGCGGGCGGCGGAAGTATCCATGGTCTCCTCGGAATTCGGTGCGCAGATTCTAGCGCAGCTGGCAGGGCCGGTTGCCCTTTATGCCATGGTGGCCTGGTGATTTGATTTCAGGCCGGCAGTGCAAATAATTCAAGACCGGCACGGGGCAAACGCCTGCCTTCCGGGGCGGGCGGCGTATTAGCATATTCAAAAATCATCTAAGGCGGGTTTGTTGGCAGGCATTCTTTGCCTTAAAATACAAGGCTTTGCGAACACCCTCGTTTCAAGAACAGATAGGACTGGCCTCATGACTCACGTTGTTACCGAATCCTGCATCCGCTGCCGTTATACGGATTGCGTCGATGTCTGCCCGGTGGACTGCTTCCGCGAAGGCCCGAACTTCCTCGCGATCGACCCGGACGAGTGCATCGACTGCGCGGTGTGCGTGGCCGAGTGCCCGGTGAATGCGATCTATGCCGAGGAAGACGTACCGGCGGATCAGCAGAAATTCATCAAGCTGAACGTCGAGCTGGCGCGCAAATGGCCTTCGATCACCAAGTCGAAGGAAGCGCTGACCGAAGCCGAGGAATGGAAGGATGTCAAGGACAAGCTGCAATACCTGCAGCACTGACCGACGGGCGCGGCGCGCCGCCATCGCAGGACACCTGACCCCGGCGCCTGCCGGGGTCGCCGCTTGAAAGGCGGCTGGACGGACGGCCGGGGCGCTGCCGCAGTATCGTAAAAAGCATCGACTGAAACCCCGCCGCGGCCGCGCAAACCGGCGCATTGCGCCCGACCGGCGACACCCACTTACCCGCTGAACCGCTGAACCGAATGAATACCTCTGTCAAAACCCCGATTGAAACCGATGCCGTCATCGTCGGCGCCGGTCCCGTTGGCCTGTTCCAGGTCTTCGAACTCGGCCTGCTCGAGATCAAGGCCCATGTGATCGACTCGCTGAACGCCGTCGGCGGCCAGTGTGTGGAACTGTACCCGGACAAGCCGATCTACGACATCCCGGCCGTGCCCAGCTGCACCGGCCAGGAACTGACCGACAAC
>CAYZXP010000124.1:0-9483 GCA_964482415.1 uncultured Bifidobacterium sp.
GAAGCGATGAATTCAGCAGAATGCACATGAAACCCCTCAGAACAATTCCTCCAATATCAGGGAAAAATAGCCAATGAATGCTTTCATCCTGTCCAACGACGATGAACTGCGCGCCAGCATCACGCGCCTTTGCGCCAACCGCAATCCGTCGATCGCCATCCTGCCAGCGTTGCCCGGCATGCCGAAGGACGGCCTGCCCGCGATGGCGGGGCAGCCGGACCTGGTGATCATTGACGCATCCAGCTTTTCCGATGGCGCCGCCGGCATGCTGCCACGCGCTGCCGAACGCTACCCGCAGGCAGTGATCATCCTGCTGTCGTCGGACCGCTCGCCCGAATACCTGATCGCCGCGATGCGCGCCGGCGTGCGCGAAGTGCTGGCCCTGCCACTGGCGGGCAACGAGCTCAATACCGCGCTTGATCGACTCAGCAGCAAGTTCGCGGTCTCGCAGCAGCCCGAGGGCAAGGTGCTGTCCTTCGTGTCGGCCAAGGGCGGCGCCGGCACCACCTTCGTCGCGGCCAACCTCGGCCATGCGCTGTCTCTGCTGGGCAAGAAGCGCGTGCTGCTGATCGATTTGAACACCGCATTCGGCGACGCGACGCTGTATGTGTCCGACATCAAGCCCGAACGCACGCTGGCTGACGTCTGCCGCGACATCAATCGCCTCGACATCAACCTGCTCGAATCAAGCGTTGTCCGCGTGACGCCGACCTACAGCATCCTTGCGGCGCCGGCCGAGCCGGATCCGGGCGGCGACCTCAGCGCCGACCATCTCGAGACCATCGTCCAGCTCGCACGCAGGCACTTCGATTTCGTCATCATCGACCTCGGCCGGCAGGTGAACTCGGCCAGCGTGCGCGTGCTTGACCATTCCGACAGCATCTATCTGGTGCTGCAACAGTCGCTGCCTGACCTGCGCGGCGCGCGCCACCTGATCGAGATCTTCGGCACGCTCGGCTATCGCCGCGAAAAGGTCCATCTGCTGCTGAACCGTTTCGAGAGCTCCGCGCCGCTCAGCACCAGCGAGATCGAGCGCATCCTTGATCTGCGCGTGGATTCGCGCGTGCCGAACAACTTCGAAGTCGCCAACGATTCGATCAACCAGGGCGTGCCGGTGCTTCAGCTCGCGCGCAACAGCACGATCGCAAAGAGCCTGGGTGACTGGGTCAACCGCCTGGTGGATACCGGTACGGTCAACAAGTCTGGACTGATCCGCCGCATCTTCGTGCGCGGCGGCGATTCGTCGGGTAACGGGAGTTAAGCATGGGTTTTTTCAGCAACGGAGATGAACTGCGCAACAGCCTGAGGGACGCGCCGACGCCGCCTCAGCCGTCGCCGCTGCGCGGCGTTCCTGCTGCTGAAATGGACCTGTACTCGCCGGCTTACCAGCAGCTCAAGCAGAAGATGCACCGCACGCTGCTCGAGCGCGTCGACCTCGAGCGCCTGCAAAAACTCAACACAGAGCAGTTCCGGCGCGAGCTGTCGGGACTGGTCGAGCGCATCGTCGAGGACCAGCGACTTGCAGTCAACCAGGCCGAACGACGCCAGCTGGTGCAGGACATGCAAAACGAGATGCTCGGCCTCGGCCCGATCGAGCCGCTGCTGGACGATCCGACCGTCTCGGACATCCTCGTGAACACCTGCAGCCAGGTTTACGTCGAGCGGCGCGGCAAGCTTGAGCTGACGCCGATCACCTTCGATGACAACGACCACCTGCTGAAGGTGATCGAAAAGATCGTGTCGCGCGTCGGCCGCCGCGTCGACGAATCCAGCCCGATGGTCGACGCGCGCCTGCCGGACGGTTCGCGCGTCAACGCGATCATCCCGCCGCTGGCGATTGACGGCCCGATCCTGTCGATCCGGCGCTTTTCCACCAAGCCGCTGTCAATCCAGGACCTGGTCAACAAAAAGAGCGTTCCGCCGCCGGTCGCGCAGCTGCTCGAGGCGCTGGCCAAGGCCAAGGTGAACATGGTGATCTCCGGCGGTACCGGCAGCGGCAAGACGACGCTGCTGAACGTGATCTCCGGTTTCATTCCGCACTCGGAACGTATCGTCACCATCGAAGATGCGGCCGAACTGCAGCTGCAGCAGCCGCACGTGGTTCGCCTTGAGACCCGGCCACCAAACATCGAAGGCAAGGGCGAGGTGTCGCAGCGCGCGCTGGTAAAGAACGCGCTGCGGATGCGGCCCGACCGCATCATCCTTGGCGAGGTGCGCGGTGCCGAAGCGCTCGATATGCTGCAGGCGATGAACACCGGCCACGAGGGATCGCTGGCAACCATTCACGCGAATACCGCGCGCGATGCGCTGTCGCGCCTGGAAAACATGGTTGGCATGGCGACCGCAAACCTCGGCATTCGCGCGACGCGCCAGCAGATTTCATCGGCGATCACGGTAGTGATCCAGATCGCCCGCATGACCGACGGCACCCGCAAGCTGATCAGCCTGCATGAGCTGACCGGCATGGAGGGAGATATCATCACGATGCAGGAGATCTTTGCTTTCCGGCGTACCGGCGTCGCGCCGGATGGCCGGGTGCTCGGGCACTTCTCGGCGACCGGCCTGCATCCGCATTTCAACCAGCGGCTGAAGGAGTTCGGCGTGGCGGTGCCTGACGATATTTACGACCCGTCGCGGTTATTCGAGTGATGCGCGCGAGCGATTGAGGAGAGGGGCCAGGATGGATTGGCTTTATTACGGATTCGGAGTGCTGGTGTTCATCGCAGCGGCGTTGAGCATCGAGGCCGTCTGGCAATGGTGGTTTTCCAGCCAGAGCCGTGCTGCGCGCCGGATCGGGCAGCGCCTGCGCGACCTGACCGCCAAGCGGAGCGCGGACCGGCAGGCGCAGCCGAGCCGGTTGTTCAAGGAATTGCGGCTGGCCGAGTCGGTTCGCGTCGAGCAGCTGCTGCGCCGCATTCCCGGCATACGCCGGCTGAACGCTTTCCTCGGGCAGGGCAGCGCAAGCTGGAACGTTGCGCGTCACCTGGCTTACAGTGCGGCCGGTTTTGTCGCCGGCTTCGTCCTTGGCATGATCATTACGCACGTCACCGGCGTGGCCTTGTTGTTCGGCGGCTTGGCCGGCGCGGTGCCGACGCTGCTTGTCGTCCGCAAGCGCAACGAACGCTTGCTCGGCATCGAGCGTCAGTTGCCTGAGGCAGCCGACCTGATCAGCCGCAGCCTGAAGGCTGGCCATGCACTGACGGCGACGCTGCAGATGCTGGCCGATGAATTGCCCGACCCGATCGCCTCGGAATTCCGGCAAGTGGCCGACGAGGTGAGTTTCGGCTCGCCGCTGGTCGATGCGCTGCAGCGGCTGGCCGAGCGCGTGCCGCTGACCGATTTGCGCTATATGGTCGTCGCCATCCTGATTCAGCGCGAGGCAGGGGGCAACCTGTCCGAGGTGATGACGAATGTCAGCATCCTGATCCGGCAGCGCCTGAAGCTGCTTGGCGACGTCCGGACCATGTCGGCCGAGGGCCGGCTGTCGGCTGTGATTCTGTGCCTGCTGCCGCTGGCGATCGCCGGCGTGTTCTCGGTGGTCAGTCCGGATTACCTGGTGCGTTTCTGGCGCGATCCTGCCGGTCCGTCGATGCTCGGCGTCGCACTGCTGATGATGATGTTCGGCGTGCTGTGGATGCGCGTGATCGTTCGTATTCGGGTGTAGCGACGGGATGAATTTCAAGGAAACTACATGAGTACGCAATCCCTGCTGTTCCTGGTGCTGGTGTTCGTCCTGTGTGCAGGCATTGCGGCTGCGGCCGCATGGTTCCTGACACCGGATCGCTTCCGTCGGCGCATCGCCAATTTGGAGAGCGAGCCGCGGCCTTCGCTGCCGTCGGAAGCAAGCCCGTGGGTCGAACGGGTGGTGAAGGTCACGCGTCCGCTGGCAAAGCTGTCGCGGCCGAAGGAAGGCTGGGAAGACTCGCCGGTCCGCATCCGCTTCATGAACGCCGGCTGGCGCCAGACGTCGGCACCGTACATCTTTTACGGCACCAAGACGCTGCTGGCGCTGTTGTTCCCGATGGCAGCGCTGCTGTTCGGCGGCTCGATGTTCCGCTCGGGCGCGCCGATGCTGATGATCGTCGTGGTGGGCTGCTCGTATGCCGGGTATTACCTGCCCAACCTGGTGCTGAAGCACAAGATCGAGGTCCGCCAGCGCGAGATCTTCGAGAGCTTCCCGGATGCGCTCGACCTGCTGACCATTTGCGTCGAGGCCGGCCTCGGGCTGGATGCGGCGATCGCCAAGGTCGCCGCCGAGATTCAGCTCAAGAGCGAGGTGCTCGCCGAAGAGTTGCAGATGGTCCAGCTCGAGCTGCGCACCGGCTTCACCAAGGAGCATGCGCTGCGCAACTTCGCGCTGCGCAGCGGCGTCGAGGACATCGACCTGCTGGTCGCGATGCTGATTCAGTCCGATCGTTTCGGCACCAGCATGGGCGATTCACTGCGCATCCACTCGGAGAATCTGCGCATCAAGCGGCGCCAGCGCGCGGAGGAAGCCGCTGCGAAGGTGTCGCTGAAGCTGCTGTTCCCGCTGATCTTTTTCATCTTCCCGACTTTGATGGTGATCCTGGTCGGGCCGGCGATCCTGCAGATCTACCGCAACCTGATGCCCATGCTTGGCGGTCATTCCTGATCGCCGTCACGCCAACGAGGAGATACCCATGACACATCGTCCGAAACTGCTGGTTGGCCTGGTCGGGGCGGCGCTGCTGGCCGGCTGCAGCAGCACACCGCAGGCGCCGCAGGCGCGCGTGGTGCCGTTTTCCGAAATCCGTAACGGCATCGACAGCGCCGACGGCTATTACGCGCTCGGCCGCGAACTGCAGCGCAGCGGCAAGCTGGATGATGCCGAGCGTGCGTACCGTCGTGCGCTGGAGCTCGACCCGGCGCACATCGAGGCGCACAACGGCCTGGCGGCGGTGTCGGCTGGCCGCGGCGATGTCGACATGGCGATCTCCATCCTGACGAACCTCGCGACAAAGCGGCCCGATCAGGCGCACCTGCAGGGCAACCTCGGTTACGCACACTTCCTGAAGGGTAATTACTTTGAGGCGCGTGTCGCGCTCGAGCGCGCGATTGCGCTCGATCCGGCGAACGAGCGCCTGCAGGAAAAGCTCGCGCTGGTGATGCAGAAGCTGGGCACGCAGGCAGTCGCGGTGCCGGTGGCCCAGACGGAAGAGCGGATGCTGCAACAGCCTGAGATCGTCACGCCTGCAGCGCGCGAAAGCATCGTCGAAATCAGTCCGGGCGTGCATGCATTGCAGCGTGCCGACGCCGCACCCGTGACCCTGGCGCGGGCGAAGACGCCGGCGCCGGCCTCGGAGGTTCGCTCGCTGTTGCCGGAAAAAGGCACGACCGCGCGCGCGGCCGTGACGGACATGGTGGCCGAGGCCGGGCGCTACGGCCGTATCGAGATCGTCAATGGCAATGGCGTTGCTGGCATGGCGCGCATGGTGAACCAGCGGGTGCAGGGCGGTGGCGACTGGCAGGTGGTCCGGATCGGCAACCAGCCTGGTTTCAATGTGCGCCTGACCCGGATCGAATACGCACGCGGCAACCAGTTGGCTGCTCGCCAGCTGGCAAAGCAGCTGAAGATCGCGCCGGTGTACTGGCACAACGATACGCTGGGCGACCGCGTGCGCGTCGTGCTCGGCCATGACCTGCGCCAGTTCAGCCTGCGTCGCACCCAGGCTGCCTTCGACGCGCCCGATATCGCCGGCTGACGCAACGCGCAGTCCCGGCTTCCGGCTCAGTTCACCCGTCAGTTCATCGTTCAGTTCACCGCGACCGGAGGCACGGTCGCGGATTCCCCGCTCCAGACCACGTCATTGTCGATCGAGTACAGCTGGCAGGGCAGCTTGCTGTTCTTCTGGCACGCGGCCAGCGCGCGTGACGCCGGGTCGTCGCCTTCCTCAGCCCAGCTCCACGCACCCGAACCCGAGATGGCAAATGCGCGCGGCGCCGATTTCGCCAGATAGTCGCGGTAGCCGTTGCGGCCCTTGTCGGTGATGAAGGGCACGGCATTCACATTGTCGACCGGTGCAAAGCCCGTGGCCGGCGGCCGCGGCGTGTCGGCGATGGCGACCGTGACTTCAGTGGGCATGCCGATACCTTTCAGGAAGCGTTCCACTTCCGGCATCCAGACACGCACGCCGTCGCGGCTGCCGACCATGCCATGCGCATCCGACTTGAACGGACCATAGGCGACCAGTTGCGACGGGCCGCCGGCCGCCTGATAGGACTGCTGCATTCTGAATGCGAGCGGGTGGTCGAAGTAGGTGTCGTTCTCGCCGTAGAACCACAGGCTGGGCAGGCGGGTTGCTGCGGCGTAGCTGCCGAAGGCCGATACCAGCGCTTCGCGCCAGTCGCAGTTGCCGCCGTCAATGCGCAGGCCGCCGGCGAAATTCAGCAGGCCGTGCACGCCCGGATAGCGGCGCGTGCCGAAGGCCATCGTCGCCAGCCCGCCGTAGGACTGCCCGGCGACGACGATGCGCTCACGGTCGACCCACGGCTGCTTCACCAGCGCGTCGAGTGCGGCGACGATGTCATCGGCTTGCTGCTGGCCGTTGTCCTTCATGTTGCAGCCGTATTCGGTGTACTCGCCGGTCGACTGCGAGAAGCCGCGGCGCATCGGCACGGCGACTGCATAGCCGCGCTTGACGAATTCGCGGGCGAGCGAGAGGAAACGGTCGCGCTTCTGGTTGGACGGATCGCCACGCTCCTTGCCGTGGTTCATCAACAGCAGCGGGAACGGACCTTCACCCGGCGGACGATAGATCGTGGTCTCGAACTGGAAAGACTGGCCGTTCTCGACCACCGGCAACATCACCACCTGTTCATTCACGGTGGGATCGAGTGCCTGCGGCGTCGCGCTGGCAGCCAGCGCGGCAGGCGAAACGGAGACGGCGGAGAAGGCGATTGCGGCGGCGACCCGGCGCAGGAATGAAGCAGATACAGGGCTTTTCATGGCGCTTTATGAGGAGCAAGATTTGCCCATCATAAAGGCCGGTTTTCCGTACTTCAATGACGCAAGGAATAATTTCCGCGCCTAAATCAAGAATGTGATTTTCTTCCAAGCCCTTGATTTATTGATTGAAATTTCCAATTTTTAAAGTTTCGCCGGGTGCGGTCGTGACGAAGTCGCGCGTATCGACGCCCCGTGCCTGCAGTGCCTGCCGCAATGCGCGCGGCGGTTCGTCCAGCGGTTCGTCGGTCAGCTCGAACGCACCCCAGTGAATGCCCAGCGAGCGGCGTGCTTCAAGGTCGAGATGAATCTGGACCGCCTCGGCGGGGTCGACATGCTGGTGCCGCATGAACCAGCGTGGCTCATAGGCGCCGACCGGGATCAGCGCGAAATCGAAGCGGCCGAAGCGGCGGCGGATGTCGGCGAAATCCTTCGAGTAGCCGGTGTCGCCGGTGAAGAAAAGCTTCAGCATGCGATCGCCGCCATCGCTCTCGATCACCCAGCCACCCCACAGCGTCTCGAAGCGGTCGAACAGGCCGCGCGCGGACCAGTGCTGCACCGGCACGAAGTGCAGCGTTGCACCGGCCAGCTGACGCGACTGCCACCAGTCGAGCTGCGCGACATTGTCGATTCCATGGCGCCGCAGCCAGTCGCCCACGCCCAGCGGCATCAGGAACAGCGGCGGGCCACCAGACTGCGCATTCAGCGCCTGCAGCGACGGCAGGTCGAGATGGTCATAGTGGTTGTGCGAGACGATCACCACGTCGATGCGCGGCAGGTCGGCCGCTTTCATTGCCGGTGGTGTTTTGCGCTTCGGCCCCAGCCATGACAGCGGTGATGCGCGTTCGGAGAAGACCGGGTCAGTCAGGATGTTGAGCCCGCCGACCTGCAGCAGCACGGTCGCATGGCCGATCCACGTGGCGGATGGTACGCTGCGGTTTTGCTTCAGCCAGTCGAGGTCGGCATTTACCGGCTGCAGCGCGTCGAGGCTGGCGGGCGGCTTCGGCAGCCCGTCGCGCCAGCGTTCCCATTGCCAGCGCAGGAAGGAGCCGGTGAAGAAATCGTCGACGTAGTTGTTGCGGAAGCCCGCGCGCGTATGGTGCGGCCGCGCCGGGTCGTAATACGGATTGACATGCGCGCAGGCGGCACAGGCGAGGGCCAGCAGGACACCGGCCGTCGCTCGCGCCGCACGCCGCTTCATCAGCCCAGCGCGGCGAGGTCCGCGGCTTTCATCCGCGACGCCAGCAGCTTGCCCTTGCGCGCACGCTTGCCGAAATGGTTGGCCAGCTCCGTGCCGGTCAGGTTGCTTTCCTGCGGCTTGCCGCTGCGCTGGCCGCTGCCGCTGACCTTCACGCCTTTCTGGCTGATCGGTTGCGCGGCGAGCAGTTTTTCACCGTCATCAAGATCCATCAGGATCACGCCGCGGCCGCCACCCGGCTGATGCTTGATCTCGCCGAGCCCGAACACCAGCACGCGGCCCTTCTCGGACAGGCAGGCGATCGCGCTGGCGTTCGCGCCGACCACGCGCGGCATCAGCGGCTCATCGCCGTCGTCGAGCGTCATGAAGGACTTGCCGCCCTTTTGCCGCGACAGCATGTCGCCCGCCTTTGCGGAAAAACCGTAGCCTGCAGTCGACGCCAGCAGCAGCGACGTGACGGCTTCACCGGCGAAATAGTGGATCAGACGTGAGCCGGATTCGACCTCGACCAGCGTGGTCAGCGGTACGCCGTCGCCGCGCGCGCCCGGCAACTGCGCGACCGATACCGAGTACACGCGGCCGTTCGAGCCGAACGCCAGCAGCGCATCGGTGGTGCGGCACTCGAAGGTCGCATACAACGCGTCGCCGGCCTTGAACGTGAACTGCTGCGCCTCATGGCCATGGCCTTGCCGCGCGCGCACCCAGCCCTTCTGCGACACGATCACCGTCACCGGCTCGTCAATCACCTTCTGCTCCGCGACTGCACGCTCGGCTTCCTCGATCAGCGTGCGGCGGGCATCGCCGTACTGCTTCGCATCGGACTCGATTTCCTTCACCAGCAGTTTTTTCATCGACGCCGGATTGTCGAGCAGGTCCTGCAGCACGACCTTTTCCTTGCGCAGTTCGGCCAGCTCTTGCTGCACCTTGATCGCTTCGAGCCGTGCCAGCTGGCGCAAGCGGATTTCGAGAATGTCGTCGGCCTGCCGCTCGGACAGGCGGAAGGCTGCCATCAGCGCGGGCTTGGGTTCGTCGGACTCGCGAATGATCCTGATCACCTCGTCGATGTTCAGCAGCACCGCTTCGCGGCCTTCGAGGATATGGATGCGGTCGTCGACCTTGCCGAGACGGTGCTGCGTGCGCCGCGTCACCGTTTCGAAGCGGAAGCCGATCCACTCGCGCAGGATCTCACCGAGGCCTTTCTGCCGCGGCCTGCCGTCGGCGCCGATCATCACGAGGTTGACCGGCGCATTGTTCTCCAGCGACGTGTGCGCCAGCAGCAGGTTGCTGAATTCTTCCTGGTCCTGGTTCTTCGACTTCGGCT
>CAYZXP010000125.1:0-9431 GCA_964482415.1 uncultured Bifidobacterium sp.
TGCCCGAGCCGGTCTGGAACTGCCACAGCTTCTTGCCGGTCTGGTCGTCATACGCAACGAACTCGCCGGTCATCGTGCCGGTGAACACCAGGCCGCCCTTGGTCGCCATCACGCCGGCGAAGTTCGGGATGGCCAGCGGCACGCGCCACTTCTCTTTCGCCGTCAGCGGATCCATCGCCTTCAGGTAGCCGCGCGGCTGCTTGGCGTCGTAGATGAAGCCGGTGAAGTCCATGCCCAGCCAGAACTGGCCGCGCTTCCACTCCTGCTCCATGTTCCGGTAGTGCATGCCGAAGTTGAGCGTGTTGGCGAAGACCGTGTTGCTTTCCGGGTTGTAGGCGATCGGGCTCCAGTTCTTGCCGCCCAGTGCCGACGGCCAGACTTCTTCCGACTTCTCCATCACCAGCGTCTTGCGATGGCGCTCCGACGACTCGGTCAGGACCGGACGACCGGTCTTGATGTCGATGCCCTTGGCCCAGTCGACGCGGTCGATGAACTTGTTGGCAGCGATGACCTGGCCGTTGGTGCGGTCGAGCACGTACAGGAAGCCGTTGCGGTCTGCATGCACCAGCGCCTTGCGGTTCTTGCCGTCGACCTTGATGTCGATCAGCACGTTCTCGTTCACGCCGTCATAGTCGTACGCATCGTTCGGCGACCACTGGTAGTGCCAGACGAGTTCGCCGGTCTTCGGGCGGATCGCCAGCACGGAAGCGATGTACTTGTTGTCCATGCCGCCACGGAACGCCGGGTTCCACGGACCGCCGTTGCCGGTGCCCCAGTAGACGAGATCCAGTTCCGGATCATAGGAGCCGGTCAGCCAGGTCGAGGCGCCGCCGCGCTTGTAGGTGTCGCCCGGCCAGGTGTCGCCGCCCGGCTCGCCCGGAGCCGCGGTGGTGTAACGACGCCACAGGCGCTTGCCCGTCTTCAGGTCATGGCCGTCGACGAAGCCGCGGATGCCGTATTCGCCGCCGGAGATACCGGTGATCAGCACGCCGTTCGCGATGACCGGTGCGACGGTCAGCGAGTAGCCCTGCTTGTAGTCTTCGACGACGGTCTTCCACAGCTGCTTGCCGGTCTTCATGTCCAGCGCAATGATCGACGCATCGATCACGGTGCGGTAGATCACGCCGTCATGCGCGGCGACGCCGCGGTTGTGGTTGCCGCAGCAGACGGCGTTGTAAACGTCTTCCGGCAGGTCCAGCGGGGTCTTCCACAGCTGCTTGCCGGTGATCGCGTCAACGGCCAGCGTGGCGTTCACGGTCGGCAGGTAGAGCACGCCGTCGATCAGCAGCGGCTGCTGCGATTGCGGCTGGTTCGATTCGAGCGACAGGGTCCAGACCGGCGCCAGGTTCTTGACGTTGTTGCGGTTGACCTGGTTCAGCGTCGAAAAACGCTGCTGGCCGTAGCCCATGCCATAGGTGGTGACGTTGCCGGGGGTCTTTGCATCATTGACCAGGTCGGCGACCGACGGGCCTGCGGCCAGTGCGGCCGAGGCAAACCCGGCGCCGATTGAGGCGGCCAGGGTGAAGCTCAAAAGTTTTGCTTTCATGGTATCTCCTCTGCTATTTACAAAATCCGTACTGCGGCTGGTACAAAATGAATCGAGTCGGGGGCCTCCTTCAAAACAATTGAATGCAATGTTTGAACTCAGGCTTTCACGAGGCGCTTGAGCGCTGCGTCGAGCCTTTCGTTCAGCGACAGGCCGAGCGCAAGCGCGGCGTCGTTCAGGTGGGAGATCACGCCGTTGTCCCACATGTCCTGCGAATCGCCGATCCGGGCGCTCAGGTGCGACACCGTGCCGCCCGCGATGCCGCGCGCCTGCAGCATCTGCAGCGCGGCGATGCCGGCGTCTTCCTTGCCGACGCCCGCGTCATTGAAGAACACCGCCTTCAGCGGCACCTCGAGCGCGAACTCGCCCGAGCTGCTGCCGCCGTGCGAGGCCGACACCACGACCTGTCCTTCGTCTTCTTTCGATACCTTGGTGATCGAGTCCATCAGGATCACCTTGCCCAGTTCACCCTGGGCCGACTGCTTCTTCAACATGTTCTGTCCTCTCTGTTGCGTGTGACGATCGCTCAGGACTCAACCTGGGTGATCATGCGGATGCTTTCTTCGATCGCGGCCGGCTCGAAGACCTTCTTCCAGTCGGGCACGAAGATCTCCTTCTTCGCGCGCTCGACCGCACGGTTGGCCGCGTCGGACATGCGCACGCCCGGCATCTGGTCGAAAATGATCGCCAGTTCGACGTTCAGGTGGCCGAGGATGAAGTCATGCGCGACCTTTTTCGGCACGCCGCGGCGCACGGCCTCGTCGGTCGCCTCGCGAATCACGGTCAGGCAGGTCGCGCAGATCGTCTCCGACAGCACCGGCTCGAGGATCGCCATCTGCTCGACGGTGGCGCGGTGCGCCTCGATCACGGGCGCGTACATGCGCTTGGCAACCTCGGCCGCCAGCTCGTAGTGCGCCTCGGGGCCGCGCATCATTGCGCAGACGATGCTCTGCTTGGCCGCCACGCCGCCGAAGTAGTCGCGGCGCGCTTCTGGATCGCTCTCGTCATTGAAGATCGACGGATGGCACGGGTGGGCGACGAAGATCGACAGGTCTTCGCGCTCCGGCAGTTCGCCGGCGAAAGGCGCGGCGGCGTCCAGCGCGATCAGGATCGCGCCCTGCTTGAACAGCGGCGCGAGCTGATGCGTCGCGCGGCCGATCACGTTGTCGGGAATGGCGAGGATGACCACATCCGCTTCCGGCAGCACCTCTTCGGCGGGGCGGCAGCTGATGCCGAGCGGCTTCAGGCGTTCCTGTCCGGCCGCGCTGACCTCAACGTGCGACACCTGCCACGGTGCGCCCACCAGGTTCGACGAACAGCGGTAGCCCATCTTGCCGCCTGCGCCCAGGATTACGATCTTTGTCATTGCTTGCTCCTCTGGATATCGACCGGCTTGTGGCCGGCCCGCATGCTTCTTGTTGAAGCGATATGAATAAAACCTCGTTGCGTCGGCGATCAGCCGGCGCTCACCAGGCGCGTGCCGGCACGCGCCGTCTCGAAAAAGTTCGCGTCGCCCATCTGGCCGCCCTTCAGCGCGACCTCGACGCCGTCCAGCCACGGCTGGCCCGGCGCGACGAAGCGGCACAGCGGCGCGCCGCGCGTCAGCCGCGCCGCGACCACCAGTCCTGCCGGCGCCAGCGCCTGCGTGACCTGGCTCGACGTGTCGCCGCCGGACAGCAGCAGGCGGCGCAGCGGACGCTGCTGCAGCACTGCCCGCGCGACCTCGCCGAGGCGCTGCCCGAGCAGGCGGCCGCCTTCCTGGCGCGCCCGCTCGGTGCTCCAGCCGCGCGCGCGCAGCGCGTCCAGCGTCTGTTCGATGCGCGGGTCGTCCGGACCGCGCGCGGTATGCAGGATCACGCTGCGGCCCGACGCCAGCGTCGCCAGCACCTCGGCGACCAGCGCGGCCACCGCTGCCTGCCAGCGCGCGTCGTCGAGCAGCGGCACCGCATCGATCGCGATGCCGTGGAAGCCGGCGGCCAGCGCGGCGTCGATCTGCTGCATCGACAGCTTCGATGCGCTGCCGGAGATCGCGAGCACCTGGCCGGCCTCGCTGAAGCTTTCATAAGCGGGATCGCTGGCGCCGAGCTGGCCGCCTTCACGCCAGAACTGCGTAAGCGCGTATTCGACGCCGGACGGGCCGACGACGAACAGCGGCGATTCCTTTTGCGACAGCCGATGCAGCAGGGCGCCGACGGTGGTCAGCTGGCGCTCGGAAGCGCTGTCGATCAGCACCGCGGCCGGCTTCTGCGCCAGCACGTCATTCAGCGCGGCCGCAGCCGAGTCGAGACCCGGCTCGATCGCCGGGAAATCCAGCCGCGCGACCGTCATGGCGGTCTGGCGCTTCAGGTGCACCAGCAGGTCGCTGTCGTCGGCCGGCGTGACCGGGTGCACGCTCATGATCGGGTGCCGGTCAAGCCGGTACATGCGGCCGTCGGTGCCGGCGCGCGCGAACAGGTTGCCGAACAGGCAGTAACGCTGCAGCGCCGGCGTGCTGCCGACGACGGGAATGAAGCTGTTGCGGAAGATGGGTTGTGCGATCTCCATCGTGCGGCCGATGCTGCCGATGCCCGGCGAGCTGTCGAAGGTCGAGCAAACCTTGTAATGCACGATCGGCGCGCCGCAGCCGGCCAGGGCGGTGAACACCTGCGGCAGGTGCGCATCCATCTCGGCCGGCGTCATTGCACGGCTGTCGCCGGCGACGCCGACGGCGTCGAGCTTCGGGAAATGCGCGAGGACTTCAGGGGTCGGCGGCTTGAGCAGCAGCGCGGTCTGCATGCCGGCAAAGGCCAGCACCTCGAGCGCGTCGGTCGAGCCGGTGAAATCGTCGCCGTAGAAGGCGAGCTTCAGGGAATGGCGCGTGTCGCTCATGCTTTCGCCCCTCCGAACTTGGCCAGCGCGGCACGCAGCGCCGGCCGGCTTTCCGCATATTTTTCCAGCGGTATGCCTTCGCGCGCGGCCTCCCAGCCTTCGCGCATGCTGTCGACACCGGCGGCGATGCCGTCCGGATGGCCGATGATACCGCCACCGGCCAGGTGCATCAGGTCGTCGCTGTGCAGCTTCGAATGAATCAGCGGCGCGAGCCCGGCCCACTGGCCGGACGAGAACACCGGCATGATCGGCTGAACGCCGGCGAACGGCGCGAGGCAGCTCGCGGCCGAGGCGATCACGGACTCGTCCGGCTCCCAGAACTTGCCCTGCACGCCGTTGACATGCAGCTGGTCGGCGCCGGCCAGGCGCAGCACCTTCTGGTACACGCGGAATTCATAGCCGAGCGCCGGATGGCGCGTCATTGCGCCCCAGCCGTTGCGGTGCGCATGGATAGGCACCGCGGCGTGCTCGCGCAGGTCCTGCAGGCCGGACAGCCCGATCCAGTTTGCGCTGGCCATCACGCAGGTGCCGCCCTGCGCGACCACCGCGTCATGGCGGCGGCGCATCTCGTCGATGGTGCCGGAAATATTGATCGCATACATCGGCATGCGGCCGGTACGGTCCGCGTGCTTGTGCAGCACCGGCATGACCGCCGCCAGGCGCGCGTCGAACGGCGCGTACGGCGGGTCGGCCAGCAGCTCGTCGTCCTTGATGAAGTCGATGCCGGCGGCGCACAGCGAGTCGATCAGGTCGGCGGTCTGCTGCGCCGACAGCCCCACGCTGGGCTTGATGATGGTGCCGATCACGGGGCGGCCGCGCACGCCGGCCTTCTCGCGCGTGCCTTCGACGCCGAACTGCGGGCCGGGAAACTGGCGCGCATAGCTTTCGGGCAGGTCGATGTCGAGCACGCGCAGCGCGGTAACCTCGCCGAGCTCGAACAGGTTGCCGGCGACGGTGGCCATCAGCGACGTCAGGTTGGCGCCGACGTTCTCGATGGGGAAGGCGATCTCGATCTCGCCGCGATGGAACAGCGCGTCGGACGCGTGGCGCGCGGCCCAGGCGCTGTGCAGCGACGGCACCATCGACGGCGGCTGCGTGTCGACGCGGGTGACGCGGGCGCGGAAGCGGTCCTTCAGCTCCTGCGTCTCGCCCGGCAGCGTCAGGAAGGTGCCGCTCGACTGCTCGCCGGCGATCACCTCGGCGGCCTGCTGCAGCGGCACCGAGCTTTCCACGAAATAGCGCGCGCGAAACTCTTCGCGCCCGCCGGCGCTGTGTAACATCACGTCTTTCTCCCCTGCGGCGTCCATGTGGTCGGGCGCCGCCTTGTTGCCAGGCTGCGCTCCGGTCGGGAGCCGCGCCGATGAATATGAATCGCAGGATGGTAGGAAAACTCGGCGGCAAAGGACAATCGATTTATACTCGCCACCCATTGAGCCTCGCTCACACCCCCGACACCGACACAGGATGACCACCACTCCCTCGCTGCATGCGCTGCGCGCTTTCGAAGCCGTGGCGCGGTTGGGCAGCATGAGCGCGGCCGCCGACGAGCTCGCCGTCACGCACGGCGCGATCAGCCGGCACGTGCGCGCGCTGGAGGAATCGCTTGGCGTGCTGCTGCTCAAGCGCGGCGCCCAGACCAGCGAACCGACGCCGGAAGGCCAGCGGCTGGCCGAGGGGCTGGCGACGGCGTTCGGCCTGATCCAGGCCAGCGTCGAGCAGGTGCGCCCGGGTCCGGCGACGATCTCGTGTTCCGAGTCGGTCATGATGTTCTGGCTGCTGCCGCGGATCGCGCGCTTCCAGCGCATGCATCCGGAGATGCCGCTGCAGTTCAACATGAACTACCGCGGCAGCGACCCGATCCGCGACAACATCAGCGTGGCGATCCGCAACACGATGCTGACGCCGCCGGAGGACATCATCGTCCGCGAGCTGGCCGACGAATGGGTGGGCCCGGTGTGCACGCCGGAATACCTGCGGCAGAACGGGCTGCGCCAGCCGGCCGACCTTGCGCGCGCGCGGCTGCTGGCCACGCGCAGCCGGCCGCTCGCATGGCAGCAATGGGCGGCTGCGGCCGGCGCCGACGGGGTGAATCTGGCGGTGCAGGAGGAGTTCGAGCATTTCTACCTGCTGATCCAGGCGGCCGCATGCGGTCTGGGCATCGCGAGCGTGCCGCGCATGCTGGTGCTGGACGCGCTCGAGTCAGGCCGGCTGGTCGCGCCGTTCGGCTTCCTGCGCGGGCCTTACCGGCTGGTGCTGTGGCTGAATCCGCATGTGCGCGGACGCGCCGATGTACAGGCGCTGGCAGACTGGATGGCGGAGGAGTTGCAGCAGAATACCTGAGGAATCAGGGGCTGCTGAAGATCAGGCGAAGTACAGCGCAGCAGGTATCGCTGCGAACGGAATCCGAGATTGAAAGACGCTGGATCCCGGCCTTTGCCGGGATGACGATTCAGAAGGTAGCCGGCCTCAAAACCGCCGCTCCGGCGCAAACCGGCACAGCAATTCAAGATCCCCCGACCCAAAAACACCGTCATCCCGGCAAAGGCCGGGATCCGGCGCCGTCATGCCCCGACAGCCAGTACGGTTAAGCGCCGCAAAACAGCGACTCTCGTCAGGCAGCTTGCAAGGACAAGTCCCTGCGTGAGCGCATCAACCGCCCTTGCCCAGCATCGCCCGCAACTGCGTTGCCTGCTCCGCATTCACGCCGCCCGCTTCCAGCCCGAGCGCGATGCTCCGGCTGCACATCTCGCGGTACAGCTGCTGCAGCGGCGCATCGAGCGCAGCCAGCGACGCCAGGTGCTTGTCGATTGACACGACATCGCCGCGCGACACCGGGCCCGGCATGCCGCGCGCCAGGCCGGCACCGGCGATCGACGCCAGCGTGCCCTGCACCAGCGGCAGCAAGGCTGCCACCGCGTCATCCTCGTTTGCGCCCCACGACTGCCAGATCACCGACGCCTCGCGCAGGATCACGTTGATGAACTGCGACGCATAGCCCGCCGCCGCATGATAGCGGCCGCGCATGCCCGGCGGCAGCAGGTTCACGCGGCACTCGAGCCGCGTCGCGATCGCCTGCAGCGCGCCGTACAGCGGCGGCTCGGCCTCGATGGTGATCGTGCATCCGGGCAGCGAGCGGCGCGCCGCTTCCGGGTCGCCAAAGGTCTGCATCGGATGGAAACCGCCGGCCATCGCGCCGTCAGCCGCGGCCTTCGCCAGCGCCGACACCTCGGTCGCGCCGCTGCAATGCACGGCGGCCATGCCGGCGCGCCATTGCAAGGCATTCGCGGTCGACTCGATTGCGCCATCCACGGTCGTCACGAACACCAGGTCGCAGGCATCCACCACCTGCTGCGGCGTCAGGTTGGCGCAGCCGGGAATGGCCGCCGCCAGCGGCGCCGACTCGTCGAGGGTCAGGCTGCCGACCGCCGCGATGCAGAGCCCGCGGTCCATGAAGGACAGCGCGAGCGCCTTGCCGAGGCGGCCGGTGCCGATGAAGCCGATCTTCAGGCGGTCGACCGAAGCTGCATCGAAAGCGACGCTCATAGCATCGGGTATTCGTTCACCACGAGCGGGTTGATGCTGTCGGTGAAGTTCGGCAGGTCAGCCAGCAGGGTCTTGCCTTCCGGGCTCTCCAGCGCGGCCTTCAGCGCCTCGGCCGAATCGAACCACAGCTCGGAGAAACCTTCATAGCCGAACGACTCGATCTGCTCCGGCGACACCAGGTTCACTGCATAGCGGCGCATGTTCGGCAGCTTCTTGCACAGTTCGGCATGCACGGTCAGCCAGTGCTGGGTGAACTGTTCGTAGGTCAGGTCTTTCCTGCGCTTGACGAGGCCGATGCGCTTGACGCCGGTGGGTTTCATGCTGATTCCTTTTTGTTGGTTGATTGAGTGGTGGAATAAATCGGTGCCTGCACGGTGGCCGACGTGACCGCGCCCTGCGACGCGTCGGTGACCAGGCGAGCGAACTTCGCGAGCACGCCGTCGGTGTAGCGCGGCGGCGGCGGCGTCCATGCGCTCAGGCGCGCACGCAGCTCGTCGTCGGACAGCTTCACCTGCAGGCGGCGGTTCTCGACGTCGATCTCAATCGTGTCGCCGTCGCGCAGCGCCGCGATCGGGCCGCCGTCGACTGCCTCGGGAACGATGTGGCCGATCACGAAACCGTGCGACGCGCCGGAGAAGCGGCCATCGGTCATCAGCGCGACCGAGTCGCCGAGGCCGGCGCCCTGCAGCGCGCCGGTCACCAGCTGCATCTCGCGCATGCCGGGACCGCCGCGCGGGCCTTCATTGCGCAGCACCATCACGTCGTTCGGGCGGATCGCGCCGGACTTGACCGCCTCGAACGCCGCCTCTTCGGTCTCGAATACACGGGCCGGGCCGACGTGCAGCGCCTTCTTCTGGCCGCCGAGCTTGATCACGCAGCCGCCCGGCGCGATGTTGCCGCTCAGGATGGCGAGGCCGCCCTGCGGCTTGATCGGCGCGGCGACCGTGCGGATCACTTCCTGCCCGGGCTGCTCGGGCGCGCGCTGCGCCTCTTCGCCGAGCGTGCGACCGGACACCGTCATTGCATTCGCATGCAGCAGGCCGCCTTCATGCAGGCGCTTTGCGACCAGCGGCATGCCGCCGGCCTCGTACATTTCGGGCGCGGTAAACCGGCCCCACGGACGCATGTCGGCCAGCACCGGCGTCCTGCGCGAAATGCGGTCGAAATCGTCGAGCGCCAGCGGCACGCCGAATTCGCGCGCGATCGCCAGCAGGTGCAGCACCGCATTGGTCGAGCCGCCGGTCGCCATCACGCCGGCGATCGCGTTCTCGAAGCTCTCGCGGGTGACGAGCGAGCGCGGCGTCACACCAGCGCGCACCAGTTCCATCACCATGCGGCCGCATTCGAATGCGGCGTCGCCCTTGCCCGGGTCGACGGCCGGAATGTCGTTGAAGCCCATCGGCGAGATGCCGAGCATCGCGCTGGCGGTCGCCATCGTGTTCGCGGTGAACTGGCCGCCGCAGGCGCCGGCGCC
>CAYZXP010000126.1:0-9425 GCA_964482415.1 uncultured Bifidobacterium sp.
GCCTGCAGCGCCAGCATCATCTCTTCCGACAGCGGGTTGAAGCGCTCGCCGCGATTCAGCGTCAGCGTGCAGACGCCGTCGCTGTCGGTACGCAGAACGTAAGGGGTGTCAAGCTGCGGTGAAGCGATCGTCATGATGTCTCCTCAGTGGCAATGTCGTTCTTATTCGTCGTCTTCGTCTTGTTCGTCTTGTTCGCCCTGCGGTTCACCGAGGGACGGCGGTGGCGCATAGCTGGCCAGCAGTTCGACGCGGCTTTGCGGCGTCTCGAGGCTGATGCGTCCGAGCGCGCCGCTGCGATAGTCCTGCAGCAGCGTGTGCGCGGCCTTCTCGAAATCCAGTTCGCCGCCGCGCAGCCGGAAACCGCGCCGCGCCGCAATCGCCTCAACCACGCCGACACCGTCCAGTTCCGCAGCACGGAGGCCGTAACGGGCGGCAAGCAACTGAGGATAACGCTGCAGCAAGACCTCTGCAAGGAAGGCCGCGACCTCTTCTTCGATGATTGCGTTCACGCCGATTGCGTGGCTGGCCGCCAGCATCAGCCCGTCGGTCGGATGCTCGATCTTGGGCCACATCAGCCCCGGCGTATCGATCAGCACGATGTTATCGCCGAGGAAAAGGCGTTGCTGCATCTTCGTCACTGCCGGCTCGTCGCCGACTTTCGCGACACGCTTCTTCAGCAGCGCATTCATCAGCGTGGACTTGCCGACGTTCGGTATGCCCATGATCATCACGCGCAGCGGCTTGAGCACCGTGCCGCGGTGCGGCGCAAGCTTCAGGCAAAGGCCGGGAATCTTCGCGACATCGGCCGGCTTGCGGCAGGACAGTGCGACGGCATGCACTTGCGGCTGTGCGCTGTAGTGCGCCAGCCAGGCCTTCGTGGCGGCCGGATCGGCGAGGTCACTCTTGTTCAGCAGCTTCAGGCAGGGCCGCTGCCGCGCGCGCCGCAGGGCCTCGATCATCGGGTTGCTGCTGGCCTGGGGAATGCGCGCGTCGAGGACTTCGATTACCAGGTCGACCTTCTCCATCGACTCCGCGGCCTTCTTGCGCGCGGCGTTCATGTGACCGGGGAACCATTGGATGGACATGGAGGATCTCTTGCGCTGGAAAACGCGCTATTGTACCCGCGCGCCCCGGGCAGGCCGCGCAGGCGCCTGAACCGCTCAGTCCAGGCCGGCGAGCACCTTCAGGTGCGCGGCCACGCTGCGCCCGAGCGCAGACAGCGCATAGCCGCCTTCGAGGCAGCTGACGATGCGTCCTTTCGAATGACGCTGCGCGACCTCGACGAGCTGTCGGGTGATCCATGCGTAATCGGCCTCGACCAGCCCCATCGCCGCGATCTCGTCCTCGCGGTGCGCATCAAAGCCGGCAGAGATGAAGAGCATTTCCGGCCGGTGCGCATCCAGCGCCGGCAGCCAGTATTGCCGCACCAGCTCGCGTATCGCATCGCCGCGCGTGTAGGCAGGAACCGGAATGTTCACCAGATTTGCCGGCGCGCTGCCGGCCGGATGGACGCCGGAATACGGGTACAGCGGATGCTGGAAAAAACTGACCATCAGCACGCGCGGATCAGCGGCAAAGGCATCCTCGGTGCCGTTGCCGTGATGAACGTCGAAATCGACGATGGCAACGCGCTGCAGCCCATGCACGGCCATAGCGTGGGTCGCGGCAATCGCAATGTTATTGAACAGGCAGAAGCCCATCGGGGTCTGCGGCGTCGCATGATGGCCGGGCGGACGGATCGCGCAGAACGCATTATCGGCTTCGCCGCTGATCACCGCGTCGGTCGCGGCAATCGCCGCGCCCGCTGCTCGCAGCGCCGCCAGCCAGCTGAACTCGTTGAGCAGGGTATCGGCGTCGATCGGATGGTATTCACCTGCCGGGGGCAGGTTGTCACGCACCCTGCCGATCGCCGCTTCGGTATGCACCAGCGACAGCGTCTCGACCGACGCGAGCGGTGCATCGCGAAAGTCGAGCAGGTTTGCGAGGCCAGACGCAATCAGCTGGTCGTCGATTGCCTGCAGCCGCGCGGGACACTCCGGATGCCAGTCACCCATGTCATGGCGCTTGCAGTCCGGGTGAGAAAAGATGGCCGTGGTCATTCCATCTATTATGCATCAGCGATGCATGCTCTATACTTGCGCGGACATGCGGGCAATTGCGCACGCGGCCGTCCTTACCTGCCTTGATGAAAACCCTTCCCGTCCTGCTTGCGCTCGCCTCGGCGTGCGCCTCATTCTTCCTGCCTTGCCCCGAAGCCGACGCCCGCGAAACACCGCAGGCCAATCGCACCGCCGTCAGGAAGGGGACGACGCCGGCGAAAAAGGCCGCCGATAAAAAGCTGGCGTCCGCAGGCGACGAGGATGCGCCGGAATTCATCAACTTCCTCCAGTGGCGTTCCGTCACGGAATTCATCGAGCAGGCCAGCGCCGAGCACGGACTGGACCGCGACGAGCTGCAATCGCTGTTCAGGCGCGTGCAGTATCTCGACAGCGTCGTCCGGCTGATCAATCCCCCGCCCGCCGGCAAGGCGAAAAACTGGACCGCGTATCGCGAACGGTTTGTCGAACCGCGCCGGCTGAAGGCCGGCATCGCGTTCTGGGACCGGTATGAAGCGGCGCTCAGGCGCGCGCAGGACGAGTTTGGCGTTCCGGCCGAAATCATCGTCGGCATCATCGGCGTCGAGACCATCTACGGACAGTCGACCGGCAAGTTCCGGGTGCCGGACGTTCTCGCGACTCTGGCCTTTGCGTATCCGGATACGCCGAATCGCGAAACGCGGATGGAATACTTCCGCGGCGAATTGGTGCAGGCCTTGCTGTACGCGCGCGAGAACCACATCGATCCGTTCAGCCTGAACGGATCATTTGCCGGGGCGATCGGCTGGCCGCAATTCATGCCGGGCAGCATACGGCGCTTCGCAGTCGATTTCGACGGCGATGGCAAGATCGACCTGCGCAACTCCCCGGAAGACGCGATCGGCAGCGTTGCGAGCTTCCTCTCGCGGCATGGCTGGACTCCGGGGCAAGCGCTCACCTATCCGGTGCAAGTCACGCCGGACAAACCGTGGGCGGCGTTCATCGGGCAAGGCCTTGAAGCCAGATTCACGCGCGCGCAAATGGAAGAATCCGGCGTCATCGTACCGGCGCAGGCATCCGACGCCGTGCTGTATGGCCTGGTCGACCTGCAGGATGATGACCGTCCTGTGCTGTACTGGCTCGGCACGGAAAATTTCTTCGCCATCACGCGCTACAACCGCAGCTACTACTACGCGATGGCCGTGATCGAACTTGGCGAAGCCATCCGCCTGCAGAGGGCAGCGCGATGACTGGCCACATCAAAGACGCCGATCCGTGCGACGACGCGCAGATCATTGCGCTGACACGCAGTTGGGTCGAGCACGCGGTGGTCGGCCTGAACCTGTGCCCGTTCGCGAATTCGGTCATGCGCAAGAACCAGGTGGATTTTTGCGTCAGTCACGCGCGTGATCCGCAGGCATTGCTGCAAGACCTGCTCGGCTGCGTCGAGTCGCTGCTGGCTGCGTCGGCCGAGGTCGTCGATACGCTGCTGCTGGTTCATCCGTGGGCGCTGACGGATTTCATGGAATTCAACGACTTCGTCGGCGATGCCGAAGCGCTGATCGAAGAAGCCGGGCTGGACGGCGTATTGCAGGTGGCGAGCTTTCATCCTGATTACCAGTTCGCCGGCGTTCCCGCCGACGACCCGACGAACCGTACCAATCGCTCGCCTTTCCCGACCCTGCACCTGCTGCGCGAAGAAAGCCTCGACAAGGCGATCGAAGCGATGCCCGACACCGATGCGATTGTTGAGCGCAACCTCGACACCTTGCGCCGGCTCGGCAACGATGGCTGGCTGACACTACAGTCCCAAATCCGCGCTGCCGCAGGCCTGTAGCATTACCGTGACCTGCTCGCTGCAAGGTCCGCTTTTCCCCTTCCCCACCACGAACCGGCCGGCACCTCCGACCCGGCCGGCCTGATCGCTACTGCCGTCAGTTCGCCATCCGCCCTGCCGCACCGCTCCCGAAACCTTTTGGGAGCAAAACCATCCGACAGGCACCTTGCAACCGGCAAGGTGCAAACAATAGTCCCTAGGCATTGACGATTATCAAATCGCAATATTTCCCAATTGGCTACAATTTGGAATTGCTAAAAAGAAACTATTTTGGATGATTTAACAATCTGGCAAAACACGGCGATGTCACTCATCAGGAGCTGAGCAATTATTCGTTATAAATCATGAATTTAGTTTCACGAGTCCGGGCCGGCGTGCTTGCAAAGCATTGTTTTTTTGCAAAACAAATTTACTTTGTTGCTAACACCCAATAGAATTTTCTTAGTAAATTAAGAAGATATTCAAGATCGGCTGCAACGGCTGGCGCGCAGATCCGGGAGTTCCGGGTCGCCTCTGTATCCCGCCACCGGCGCGTTTGATTCACCCCTAGGGAACGCTTACGCACATGACGACTCAGTTTGACCCCCAAGACAGCAACCGACTCGCGGATCAGGTCGCGTACGACCCGAACAACTTGCTGGACTCACTCATCGAGAAACTGCATCTGAAAAATGATGCGGCCTTGTCGCGGGCCCTGGAGGTTGCTCCTCCGGTGATCAGCAAGATCCGCCATCGTCGGCTGCCCGTCGGCGCTTCGCTGCTGATACGCATGCATGAGGTCAGCGACCTGTCGATTCGCGAACTGCGAATCCTGATGGGCGACCGGCGCGAGAAATTCCGTATCAGCGACAAACAGTTCAAGCCGAAACTGGCGGACTGACTGCTGTCGCCGGCGGCGCCGGCCGCATGGCCGGCACGTTGATGCGTGGCCGTGAAGCGCGAGGCTGGCAGCGCGCCGACCATAAAAAAGCGGGATTCCGGTTTGACCGGAATCCCGCTTGATTTTTCAGGCTGCGTCAGCCGGATCAGGCCGGAAACACGCCCGTAGACAGATAACGATCGCCGCGATCGCAAACAATGAACACGATTACTGCGTTCTCCACCGTACGGGAAATGCGCAGCGCAACTTCGCAGGCCCCCGCCGCGGAAATGCCGGCAAAAATCCCTTCCTCGACTGCCATCCGGCGCGCCATTTGTTCGGCAGCGGCCTGGCTGACGTTCTCCACCTGATCGACCCGGCTGCGATCAAAAATCTTCGGCAGGTAAGCTTCCGGCCATTTGCGAATGCCCGGGATCTGCGACCCCTCTTCCGGTTGCGCGCCAATGATCTGGATAGCCGGATTTTTTTCCTTCAGGTAGCGCGACACCCCCATGATGGTTCCCGTGGTGCCCATCGCGCTGACAAAGTGCGTGATGCGTCCGTCGGTGTCGTGCCAGATTTCGGGCCCGGTACTTTCGTAATGAGCGCGCGGATTGTCGGGATTCGAGAACTGGTCAAGGATCTTGCCCTTGCCTTCCTTCTGCATCTGCTCGGAAAGGTCGCGCGCATACTCCATGCCGCCGGCCTTCGGCGTCAGGATGATTTCCGCACCATACGCAGCCATGCTCTGGCGGCGTTCCAGGCTCAGGTTCTCCGGCATCAGCAGGATCATCCGGTAGCCCTTCATTGCCGCAGCCATCGCGAGCGCGATGCCGGTATTGCCGCTGGTCGCTTCAATCAGCGTATCGCCCGGCTTGATCTCGCCGCGCTCTTCCGCTCCCCTGATCATCGCCAGCGCCGGTCGATCCTTGACGGAACCTGCAGGATTGTTGCCCTCGAGCTTGCCGAGGATGATGTTGTTCCGCCTTGCGGCCTCATCGCCGGGAATGCGCTTCAGTTGTACCAGCGGTGTATTGCCGACCAGATCCTCGATCGAGTGAAATTGCATGGCGGTCTTTGTGTCGATTGAAACAGGTAATCCGCCATTGTAATTTAATCCGCTTCCCGCCTGCGGCCGCTCAGGATTTCGGCCGCAGGCGGGACGAATCGCTATTTGCCGGCGGCAGGCTTGGCAGCGCGATCCGCGACCTTGCCGTTCGCGGCAGCGGCCACCGGCTTGGCTGTCGGAGTGAAGGTTTGTCCGTTCACCGTCAGGCCGGCGGCGGAAAGCTTGACCGCATTGCGCCCGCCTATGCCCTTCACGCGCTGTTCGAGGTCAGCCCAGTCCTTGAAATTTCCGTGCGTGTTGCGTTCGACGATGATGGCCTTCGATGTAGACGGACCGACGCCGGCAATGCCATCAAGCGCGGCCTGGTCTGCCGAGTTCACCTCCACAGCGGCCAGTGCAGTTCCTGCAAACAGCGATGACGCGGACAGCAGCAATGCGAATCGTTTCAGCATGGTGTACTCCGAAAAGTTTTGATCGGGATGAACTGGCACGCTGGCCGTGATTGACGCGCCGGTGTGCCGCCATGATTAAACGTGAAGTACGCCGCTGCAGGCAGAGATGATGGAATGATTGTTTTGCATCTGCCCGGATCAACACGCAGTGTGACGGGCAGTACAACGCGGGGCGGGCGCCCCGCGCGGGGACATGCCGTTCAGGCCTGATTCAGCACGGACAATTCTTCGCTGCGTCGCGGCGCATAGCTTTCCCACTGGCTGCAGCCGGGGCACTGCCAGTAGAACTGCTTGGCCTTGAAGCCGCAATGGCTGCACTGGTAACGCGCCAGCTTCTGCGCATAGCCGCCGACGAGGCTCTTCATCATCGACAGTTCCGGCAGCCGCTCTGCCGGCGCGTACATCAGCCGCGCCTCGATCAGCTTGTCGAGCGCCAGCAGGGTCGGCATGCGCCGGAGCTCATCGGTCACCAGCTGGTTGGCGGCATCGGGACCGGCGAGGTCGAGCTCGGCGCGGAACACGACTTCAAGCAGATCGATGGCCGGCGCTTCGGCCAGATAGCCTTTCAGCAGTTTCAGGCCCTCGCCTGCACGGCCGACCGCGCGATAGCCGTCCATCAGCCGCTGCGCCACCAGCCCGACGTGCGCGGCACTTTGCTGCTCGACGCGACGCCATGCGCGCAGCGCGCCTTCGGTATCGCCCTTTGCCAGCAAGGCATCGCCGATCAGGAGGGTCGCCCGCACATTGCTGCGGTCATGCGCGAGCGCTTTTTCGAGGGTCGCGAGCGCGGCATCGGCGTTCACGTGCACCAGCTCGTCCTGCGCCAGTTCGCAATGGAATTGCGCAATTTCTTTCTGGTACGCGCCTGCGCCGGACGCCTGCAGTGCCAGCGCAGCCTCGATCGCGCGCTTCCATTCCTTCTCGCGCTGATAGATTTCGAGCAGCGCACGACGCGCCTGCGGGCCGAACGGCGTGTCTGCCAGCTGATTGAAGGTCTCTTCTGCCCGGTCGAGCAGGCCGGCCTTCAGGTAATCCTGACCGAGCTCGAAACGCGCCTGCGCCGCCATCTCGGGCGCGAGGTCAGGCCGCGACAGCAGGTTCTGATGCACGCGCACCGCGCGTTCGATGTCGCCGCGACGCCGGAACAGCTTGCCAAGCGCAAAATGCAGTTCGGCCGTTTCCGGATCGAGTCGCGCGATATCGACGAAGACGTCGATCGCCCGGTCAGGCTGCTCGTCGAGCAGCGCATTCAGGCCCTTGTAGTAGCTGCGCGGCAGGCTGCGCGATTCCGAAATCACGTGACGAATGTCGACGCGCGCGGCGATCCAGCCCAGCGCAAAGAAAAACGGGACGCCAAGCAGCCACCAGGTTTCAAACTCCATTCACACTCCTCACAGTCCGACCTGCTCGATCAGTGCCTCTGGCGCCGGCGGCTGCAAGCGGGCGGAGGCGATCTCGGCGGCTTCCTTCTTGTATTGTTCAAATTCCTTGCGGCAGCGATTCATCTCGCGGCGATAGCGCAACAAGGTGCCTGCCATGCCCAGCACACCCATCGCCGCACCGGCGACCAGGAAAATGAGCAGCAGCACAATCAGCGGCGATTTCGCCTGCACGTTCCAGAAAAGTTGAAGCACCACTTCATCGGTATTCTTCAATGCGAAACCGAAGAACACGATGAACAGCGCGACGGCAATCAGCCGGACAAGTATTTTCATCGCCAAAACGCCGTGACCGGCATTTCAATAGTCGTGGCGAAATTGTACGCGAAAAGAAACAGCGTCCCGACACGGCATCGGGCTTCCCGCACACGAAAAAAAACGGCACCCGAAGGTGCCGTCCTGCGTCTTGGCTACCAGGCCCGCAAGGGCTCAGTCGTCATGAATCGGATGCCCGACCATGGCGTCGACGCGTTCGCGCAATTCCTTGCCCGCCTTGAAGTGGGGCACCCGCTTGCCGGGCACCACCACCGTCTCGCCGGACTTCGGATTGCGACCGATCCGAGGTGGCCGGGTGTTTGTCGCAAAGCTGCCGAAACCACGAATCTCGATGCGCTGGCCAGCGACCAGCGCATCACTCATGGCGTCAAGCAGCGTCTTGACCGCGAAATCCGCATCCTTGGCTACCAGCTGCGGATAACGCTCGGCCAGACGGGCGATCAGCTCCGACTTCGTCATCGGTCAGGCCTGCATCAGCCCTTGTTGTCGAGCTTGGCCTTCAGCAGCGCGCCGAGGCTGGTCGTGCCCGATGCCGCAGCGGAATCGCTGGACATCTTCTGCATCGCTTCCTGGGTCTCTGCGTTGTCCTTCGCCTTGATCGACAGCTGGATGCTGCGTGCCTTGCGGTCGATGTTGATGATCATCGCTTCGACCTGGTCGCCGACCTTCAGGTGCGTGCCGGCATCTTCCACGCGATCGCGCGAGATTTCCGAAGCGCGCAGGTAGCCTTCGACTTCATCGCTCAGCGCGATCACGGCGCCCTTCGGCTCCACCGACTTGACGGTACCGTGGACCAGTGCGCCCTTGTCGTTCATCGTGGTGTAGTTGTTGAACGGGTCGCCTTCCATCTGCTTGACGCCCAGCGAAACGCGCTCGCGCTCGACATCGATGGCCAGCACGATGGCTTCCAGCTCGTCGCCCTTCTTGAACTTGCGCACGGCTTCTTCGCCCGGCTCGGTCCACGACAGGTCGGACAGGTGCACCAGGCCGTCGATGTTGCCAGCCAGGCCGATGAACACGCCGAAGTCGGTGATCGACTTGATCGCGCCCTTGACCTTGTCGCCCTTCTTGTGCGACATCGCGAAATCGTCCCACGGGTTCGCCTTGCACTGCTTCATGCCGAGGCTGATACGACGACGCTCTTCGTCGATCTCGAGGACCATGACTTCCACTTCGTCGCCCAGCTGGACAACTTTCGACGGAGCGACGTTCTTGTTGGTCCAGTCCATTTCGGAGACGTGCACCAGGCCTTCGATGCCCTGCTCGACTTCCACGAACGCGCCGTAGTCGGTCAGGTTGGTGACCTTGCCGAACAGGCGGGTACCCTGCGGGTAGCGACGCGACAGGCCAGTCCACGGATCGTCGCCCAGCTGCTTGACGCCCAGCGAGACGCGGATCTTTTCCTGATCGTACTTCAG
>CAYZXP010000127.1:0-9334 GCA_964482415.1 uncultured Bifidobacterium sp.
TTGCCGTTGCGCGCGCCCTGACCCTGACCACCGCGCCCCTTGGCTTGCTGGCCCTTGCCCTGCCCGCCCTGCTGACGCCCCTTGTCGAGACCGCTGGCGGCCATCAGCGCCCGCACGGCGTGCTCGTCGAGTTCTTCCCAACGGCCGCGCTTGAGGCCGCTGGGCAGCGTCAGCGCACCGTAACGGGTGCGAATCAGGCGCGACACGGTCAGCCCGACCGCCTCGAACATGCGACGCACCTCGCGGTTGCGGCCTTCGGAAATGGTGACGCGATACCAGCGGTTGGCGCCTTCACCGCCGCCGTCGACGATCTTGTTGAAGTTTGCCGGACCGTCGCCGATCTCGACGCCGGACAGCAGCTTCTGGCGCATGCCTTCCTCGAGTTCGCCAAGCGTGCGCACCGCGTATTCGCGTTCGATGCCGTAGCGCGGATGCATCAGCCGGTTCGCCAGGTCGCCAGAGGTGGTGAACAGCAGCAGGCCTTCGGTGTTGAAGTCGAGGCGGCCGACGGCCAGCCACTTGCCGGTCTTGATGTTGGGCAGGCGGTCGAATACGGTCGCACGACCTTCGGGGTCGCTGCTGCTGACGATTTCGCCAGCCTGCTTGTGATAGATGAGCACGCGCGGCGGCTTGGTGCTGACCTTGCGCTGCACCGGCTTGCCATTGATGCGCACCTGATCGGTCGGCAGGATGCGCTGGCCGATGTGCGCCGGCTCGCCGTTCACGGACACGCGTCCGGCGATGATCAACTCTTCCATGTCGCGGCGCGAGCCCATGCCGGCCTCGGCCAGCACCTTGTGCAGCTTCGGCGCGTCATCGTCGGCGGTCAGGTCACGGCGCACGAGTTTGCCCTGGCGAGCGCGCGCATTGCCGTCGTCGACGGAATTTTGGTCGAAGGCGTCGGAGGTGACGAAGCTGAAGATCGCATCGGCATCGCCGGCCGGCTTGCGCTGGCCCTGCTGTCCGGGACGCGCCGGTTTGCCGGCGGGACGATCGCCGCGGTCACGTTGCGGCTGCGGCTTGCCGCGGCGCTGTCCTGCGGGCGCGGCACCCGCCTCTTCGGGCTTGCCGGCGTCGCCGGCGGCACGCTCAGGCGCCCGCGAACGACGCAGCGAGCGTGGACCGCGCACACCGCGGCGTGCGTTTTTCTTGTCCTGCGCATTGCCTGCGCCGGCGTCAGCCGTCACGTTCGATGGCGCGTCCCCGGCCTCCGGGGCGGCTGCGTTCGACGGGGTGTCACCAGGATTTTGAGCTGTCATCTTTCGCTTCGGGCTGGATATCTTCAGTTTTGGCGGCGCCATTCAGGTCGTCGCCCGCTTGTTCAGGGCTTTGTCCGGAAACCTCTTGTTCCGTTCCGGCCGGCTCGTTCGTGTCTGCCGGCTCATTTGTATCTGCCGGATCTTCCGCAGCCACTGCGGCAGCGGCATCCGCTTCGCCGGTGTCAGCCTCCGGGTCCACCGCGATCACAGTCGCCGCATCAGACGCATCAGCCGCTTCATTGACGGCTTCGTCGGCGATCTCATCGTCCGGCACCGCATCATCGCCGGACTGCGCCACGGCCACGGCCATAGCCTGCTCCGCGGATGGCTCGGCGCCATCATCGGAAAAATCGATGGCCGCCTGGTCCAGGGTCGCCTGCAGATTCTGCTCCATCGTCTGCATCGCATTGTCGGGACCACCGGGCAGGTGATCCTGGCCGACCTGCTGCAGCGGGGGCAATTCGTCCAGCGAGGACAGACCGAGGTCATCCAGGAATTGCCGGGTCGTCGCCAGCAGCGCCGGACGGCCGGGTACATCTCGATGACCGATCACATCCACCCAGCCGCGATCCTCCAGCAATTTGATCGTCTGCGAGTTGACCGCAACGCCGCGAATCTCTTCGATGTCGCCGCGCGTCACCGGCTGCCGGTACGCAATGATCGCCAGCGTTTCCAGCGTCGCACGCGTGTACTTCGGCGGCTTCTCCGGATTGAGGCGATCAAGGAAAGCCTTCATCTCGGGACGGCTCTGGAAACGCCAGCCGGTCGACAGCTGGGCAAGCTCGATGCCGCGCTCGCTCCAGTCGCCCTGCAATTCGGCGAGGATGCTCCTGATCACCTCCGTCTCGAGCTCGGGCTCCTCACCCTCGGCAGCGGCAAACAGTTTTTTCAGGTCATTGACCGACAAGGCCTCATGGGCGCACAACAGTGCAGTTTCGACGACTTTCTTCGCCTCGGCTGTGTTCATCTACGATTCTTGCAATACTGGTTGGTTGCAGTGAGCAGATCAAAATCAAGGCCTGCGTCAACGATGCTGCAGGCAGAAACGGGGCGTTTGCTGATGCTGGCGAGCCAATGGCCGGCTTGTGGAATTTTTCTGTGGCCGCGGGCGTGCTATGCGCCGGTAAGACTGGCGGCTCGATGGACTGGCAGCGAAACTGGCGCTGCGGGCGAGCCGCGTTGCGCCGGATTATAGGGCAGATCACGCGGGTTGTCATTGCCAGAAGCGGACACCTGAGCAAACTTGTCGGCCATGCAATCACGGACCCGAGGCACCAGCCATGCGGGCCCAAAGCAAAAAGGCCAACCTTTCGGCTGGCCTTCGTGCTGCTATCTGGTTGCGGGGACAGGATTTGAACCTGTGACCTTCGGGTTATGAGCCCGACGAGCTGCCAGACTGCTCCACCCCGCGTCTGAAGAACGAAACTATAGCGCATCTTTCAGAAAGATGCAAACAACAATCTGCATAAATCTGCACAACGTGCAGGTGATACACTCGCAGCCGAACAATTTTTCTCCCATGTCTGCCTCCGACACCCCGCTGCTGCCGATGAACTTCTGCCCCGACTGCGGGCAGCCTGTAACGCTTGCGATCCCGCCTGACGACAACCGCTTGCGCCATGTGTGCGGCCATTGCGGCACCATCCATTACCAGAATCCGAAGATGGTAGTCGGCAGCATCCCGCTGTGGCGCAATGACGGCCGCGTGCTGTTGTGCCGGCGCGCTATCGAGCCGCGGCACGGCTTCTGGACGCTGCCGGCGGGCTTCATGGAAAACAGTGAGACCACCGAGGAGGCGGCCGCGCGCGAGACGCTGGAAGAAGCGGGCGCGCGCATCGAACTGCAGGGACTGTTCAGCCTGCTGAACGTACCGCATGTGCATCAGGTGCATTTGTTCTACCGCGCCCACCTGCTCGACCTCGACTACGCCGCAGGCACCGAGAGCCTCGAGGTGAAGCTGTTCCGCGAAGAGGAAATCCCGTGGGACGAGATCGCCTTCCCGACGGTGTCGCAAACGCTCAGGCTGTTCTTCGACGACCTGAGGTCACATCGCGACGGCCAGCCTTTCGGATTTCATTCGTTCGACATACGCAAGCGGATGCGCCCGTAAAAAAAGCCGCTTGCGCGGCTTTTTTTACGGGATTTCGGCCAGCGCTTACCAGCTGACCTCGCGCTCCGGCGTTGCCGTGATCTTGTGGATCGACAGGTCCGCGCCTTCGTATTCCTCTTCCGGGTCAAGGCGAATGCCGACCAGCTTCTTCAGCGCGCCATAGACGACGAGCCCGCCGGTCGCCGCGATCGTGATGCCGAGCGCCGTGCCGAGCAGCTGCGACATGAAACTTACGCCGCCGATGCCGCCCAGCGCCTTCGCGCCGAAGATGCCGGCGGCGATGCCGCCCCACACGCCGCACAGGCCATGCAACGGCCAGACGCCGAGCACGTCGTCGATCTTCCAGCGGTTCTGGGTAAGCGTAAACATCCAGACGAAGACCATGCCGGCCACGCCGCCGGTGACCAGTGCGCCGAGCGGGTGCATCAGGTCGGATCCGGCGCATACGGCCACCAGCCCGGCAAGCGGTCCGTTGTACGCGAAGCCGGGGTCGTTCTTGCCCAGCAGGACGGCGACCAGCGTGCCGCCTACCATCGCCATCAGCGAATTCATCGCGACCAGGCCATTCATCTTGTCCAGCGTCTGCGCGCTCATCACGTTGAAACCGAACCAGCCGACCGCAAGGATCCAGGCGCCAAGCGCAAGGAAGGGAATGCTTGACGGCGGGTGCGCGGCAATGCCGCCATCCTTGGTATAGCGGCCGCGGCGCGAACCCAGCAGGATCACCGCCGGCAATGCCGCCCAGCCGCCGACCGCATGCACGACGACGGAGCCGGCAAAGTCATGGAAAGGCGCGCCGAAGGTCGCCTCCAGCCAGGCCTGCACGCCGAAATGATTGTTCCATGCGATACCCTCGAAGAACGGGTAGACGAGGCCGACCATCAGCGCCGTCGCCGCCAGCTGCGGGTGAAAGCGCGCGCGTTCGGCAATGCCGCCCGAGATAATCGCCGGGATCGCGGCCGCGAAAGTCAGCAGGAAGAAGAACTTGACCATCTCGAAGCCGCTCTTCTGTGCCAGCACATCGGCGCTGTCGAAGAAATGCGCGCCGTAGGCAATTCCGTAGCCGACGAAGAAATAGACGATCGTCGAAATGGCGAAATCGACTAATATTTTGACGAGCGCGTTGACCTGGTTCTTCTTGCGTACAGTGCCGAGTTCAAGAAACGCGAATCCGGCGTGCATCGCAAGGATCATGATCGCGCCGAGCAGGATAAACAGCGTGTCCGCGCCGTTGCGGAATGAATCCATGGGACTCCCCTTTTGAGTGCAGGAATGATTAATGAGGCCTGCCAATTAGCAATTTTCGTTCCGTTCTAGTTCGTTTTCTGAAGAACAGCAAGACATTGATTCAAAACAGAAATTTTTTCACCGCTGAACGAGCAACCTCCGGCTGCACCGGTCGGGTGCGCCGATCGCGTCCACAATGGTGAACATGCAGCTCACCTGGCTTGACGACGACACCCCCTTCCCCGACCCCGAAACGGCATGGACGGAGCGCGAAGGCTACCCCGGCCTGCTGGCGGCCGGCGGCGACTTGTCGCCGCAGCGGCTGCTGGCAGCCTATCGGCTCGGCATATTCCCTTGGTTCTCCGATCCGCAACCGATACTCTGGTGGAGCACCGATCCGCGGATGGTGCTGGCAACCGATGACTTCCATGTGTCGCACAGCCTGCGCAAGACATTGAAGAAGGTCGACCGCAGCGTCGCGACCGGCGGCCCCTGGCAGATCCGTTTCGACAGCGCTTTCGAGACAGTCATGCGCGAATGCGGCCGGCCGCGGCCGGGCAGCGGCGGCACCTGGATTTCGCCGCAGATCATCGACGGCTACTGCGGACTGCACCGGCTCGGCCATGCCCATTCTGCCGAGTTGTGGTGCGAAGGCAAGCTGGTCGGCGGCGCGTATGGCGTGGCGATCGGGCGGATGTTCTTTGGCGAATCAATGTTTGCCCGCATGCCGGACGCATCGAAAATTGCGCTGGCCTACCTGGTGCATTTCCTGCGCAGCGAGCAGGTGACCATGATCGACTGCCAGCAGCAGACCTCGCATCTCGCGTCACTCGGCGCGCAACCCATGCCGCGAAAGGCGTTCCTCGCGCGGATGCAGGCAGCGCTCGACCGGCCCCCGATAGCGGCATGGAAACCGCGGCTGCTGGCTGACGGATTTTTCGACGCCGATACCGGAAACAAAGCTTTGCAAGACCGCGCCGGGACGGTGTAAATTTGTCCATATGACCCATCTCAAGGACCTGCCCTTCTCAACGCTGCAGTTCTATGCGACTGCACCGTACCCCTGCAGCTACCTTGAGCACCGGCAGGCGCGGTCGCAGGTTGCCACGCCTTCGCACCTGATCAACGCGGATGTGTATTCGGAGCTGGTGAAAAACGGCTTCCGCCGCAGCGGCATCTTTACCTATCGTCCTTATTGCGACGGCTGCCAGGCCTGCACCCCGGTACGGGTGAATGTCGCGCAGTTCGCGGCAAACCGCAGCCAGCGGCGCGCGTGGAAGCAGCATGGCGACCTCGTGACCTCGGTCTCGCGGCTGGCTTACGTACATGAACACTACGCGCTGTACCTGCGCTATCAGGCAGTGCGCCATGCGGGCGGCGGCATGGACCAGGACAGCCGCGACCAGTACGCGCAGTTCCTGTTGCAAAGCAAGGTCAACACGCGCCTCGTCGAATTCCGTGACGGCAGTGGCACGCTGCGCATGGTGAGCATCATTGATGTGCTCGAAGACGGCCTGTCCTCCGTCTATACCTTCTTCGACCCGGACCTGGCCGGCGCCAGCCTCGGCACCTACAATGTGCTGTGGCAGATTGCGCAGGCGCGCGAACTCGGCATGCCCTACGTCTACCTCGGCTACTGGATCGCCGAAAGCGACAAGATGAGCTACAAGACCAATTTCCGCCCGATCGAAGCACTGCGCGGCGGGCAATGGGAAACCATGGCGGAGTGACTGCGCCGCGCGCCGCCGGTCTGCCGGCTTTGTCGCTGCCTGTGCAGCGATGGCAGTTACAATGGGCACGACCTTAATTCCTATTGCCCCATCGTGTCCGATCGCCTGCTCTATTCCCTCGCCCGCCCACTGCTGTTCTCCCTCGACCCCGAGACTGCCCACAATGTGACCCTGCCCGCGCTGCGTTCGGCCGCGCAGTTGGGCCTGACGAAGCTGATCTCGCGCCCGAAGCCCGATCCGCGCAAGGTAATGGGGCTGGTGTTCCCGAACCCGGTCGGCCTCGCTGCCGGGCTCGACAAGGACGGCGCCTACATCGACGGACTGGCGGCGCTCGGCTTCGGCTTCATCGAGGTCGGCACCGTGACGCCGCGCCCGCAGCCCGGCAACGCGAAGCCGCGCATGTTCCGGCTGCCGCAGGCCAACGCGCTGATCAACCGGATGGGCTTCAACAACGGCGGCGTCGACGCCTTCGTGCGCAATGTGCAGGCGTCGCGCTTCTATCAGGAGCGGCAGGGTATCCTCGGCCTGAACATCGGCAAGAACGCCGATACGCCGATCGAGCGCGCCACCGACGACTACCTGAGCTGCCTCGAAAAAGTCTATCCGTATGCTGCGTACGTGACGGTCAACATCTCGTCGCCGAACACGAAGAACCTGCGCCAGTTGCAGCAGGCGTCGGAACTGGACGATCTGCTGTTGAAGCTGAAGCAATCGCAGGCAACGCTGGCAGACCAGCACGGCCGCTATGTACCGATCGCGCTGAAAATCGCGCCCGATCTCGACGGTGACCAGGTCAAGGCGATCGCCGATGCGCTGCTGCGCCACGGCATCGACGGCGTCATCGCAACCAACACCACGATCACGCGCGATGCGGTGCAGGGACTGCCGCATGCGCAGGAAGCCGGCGGCCTGTCGGGCGCGCCGGTGCGCACGCTGTCGGACCGCGTGGTCGCCGCGCTGCACAAGGAGCTCGGCGGCGCGCTGCCGATCATCGGGGTCGGCGGCATCCTGTCCGGCGCGGACGCGAAGGCGAAAATGGACGCCGGCGCCAGCCTCGTGCAGCTGTATACCGGCCTGATCTATCGCGGGCCGGCGCTGGTGCGCGAATGCGCGGCCGCGGTCGCGCCGCGCTGACGGCGTCGGCCGATCCCACAACAACCACAACACGGAGACAACGATGGACAAGACCAGGCTGGGCGACAGTGACCTCGACGTGACGAAAATCTGTCTCGGCACCATGACCTTCGGCGAGCAGAACACCGAGGCCGATGGCCATAGCCAGCTCGACTACGCACTCGAGCGCGGCATCAACTTCATCGACACCGCCGAGATGTACCCGGTAATGCCGCGCGGCGAGACCACCGGCTCGACCGAGCGCATCATCGGCAGCTGGCTGAAGAAGTCGGGCCGGCGCAAGGACGTGATTCTTGCGACCAAGATCGCCGGTCCGGCACGCATGGAGTGGATCCGCAACGGCGGCAGCAACTTCGACCGCGCGAATATCCGCGCCGCCATCGAAGGCAGCCTGAAGCGGCTGCAGACGGACTATGTGGACCTGTACCAGCTGCACTGGCCCAGCCGCAACGTCCCCGTGTTCGGCCAGCTGTTCTTCGAACCGCAGCGCGAGCGTCCCTGCGTGGCCATCGAGGAGACGCTGGCTGCGCTGAAGGAACTGATCGACGAAGGCAAGGTGCGTCACATCGGTGTGTCCAACGAGAGCGCCTGGGGCGTCGCGGAGTTCGTGCGCATCGCCGGCAGCATGGGACTACCGAAGATCGCCTCGATCCAGAACCCCTACCATCTGGCGAACCGGCAGTACGAAAGCGGCATCGACGAGGCCTGCTTCCGCAGCAACGTCAGCCTGCTGGCCTACAGCCCGCTGGCCTTTGGCCAGCTGACCGGCAAGTACATCGAAGACCCGAAAGCGCACGGGCGGCTGACGATCTTCCCGCCCAGCTGGAGCCCGCGCTACCTGCGCCCGCGCGTGGTCGAGGCGACGAAGCGCTACATGAAGATTGCCGCCGACAGCGGCATGACCGTCACGCAGCTGGCGCTGGCCTGGTGCTACACGCGCTGGTTCGTCGCATCGACCATCATCGGCGCGACCAGCATCGAGCAGCTGAAATCCAACATTGACGCGCATTCGGTCAGGCTGTCGGACGACGTGGTGAAGGCCGTGAACGAGGTGCACCTCGAATTCACGGACCCGGGAATGTAAGAGGGAATGCCGGAGGAACGGGGCGCCTGCAGGGCCCCGACCCGCGGCGCACAGTCAGTGGCTGGGTTGCGTCAAATCCCCATCAGCGGGGAAAGCACCACCATCCAGGTTGCCGCTGCCAGCAGGCAGGCCAGCAGCACCGCCGCGCTACCAAGATCCTTCGCGTTCTTCGACAGCGGATGCCGTTCCAGCGACACGCGGTCGACCACTGCCTCGATCGCCGAGTTCATCAATTCGACGATCAGCACCAGCAGCAGTACGGCCACCAGCGCCAGTTTCTCCGGCCGCGACACCGGCAGCAGCAGCGCGACCACGATGCCCGGCAGGACCACCATCAGTTCCTGCCGGAACGCATGCTCGTGCCGCCAGGCGGCACGCAGCCCGTCGATCGAATAGCCTAGTGCGGAGGAGATCCGCTTCAGGCCGCTCTTGCTCTTGAATTCTGAAACGTGCTGCGTATCGTCAGGCATGGGTCAGGAGGATTTGCGCTCTCGGTACAGCTCCCGGAACGTCTTGCCCGAAGGAGCCGGCATGTCGCGATTATCCGTCCATCCGGAAGCGCCCGGCAACGAATGGATGATCTTCTCGTTACCGCCGAGGAGCTTCAGCGTACGCGCCGCCCACTTGGTGGCGAAGCGATACAGCTTCGGCCGCTGCGCAAAGAAAGCCCAGACGCCGAACGCCACATATTCGAATTTCGGGCGCAGGCCTTTCTTGAACTGCTTTTCGCGCAGCTTGCGCAGCAGGTCCGGCAGCGGAATCTTCACCGGGCACACCACATGGCACTCGC